>CAISCV010000199.1 GCA_903883945.1 uncultured Chitinophagaceae bacterium
GTGGGGCTGTTTTTTGTCCGGTACTTTTTGATGAAACTTATGCTGATACTGGTTTATAGTAGCTTTCCAGGTAGGACGAGATTATAAAAAAGACTGTCCCCTTTTCTTTGGGGGACATCCGCATTTGTTTCGGGGACATCCGCAAATGTTTGGGGGATACCCCCTTTTCTCTGGGGGACAACAGTAATTATCTGGGGGATACCCGCAAATATCTAGGGGACATCCCCTTTTTCTATGGGGGCATCCGCAATTAGATTGGGGTCAGTAATTAGGTTGCCTTTTTCTATATGATTTAATAAAAGTTCAAATCATTTTCTTCATTCAATTCAATTAATCATTGTTTAATTTACTTTTACCGCATGAATAGAAAGGAATTGATTAAGCAGATTGAGACCAAAGAATCTTTTTTATGTGTAGGGTTGGATACGGATATTGCCAAATTGCCAAAGCATTTACAAAAACATCCTGATGCTGTTTTTGAGTTTAACAAGGCCATTATTGATGCCACTAAAGACTATTGCGTTTCGTACAAAATAAACACTGCTTTTTATGAATCGATGGGGATGAAAGGATGGGAAGCAATGGAAAAAACGCTGTATTATATTCCCCCAACTCACTTTAAAATTGCGGATGCCAAGCGGGGTGATATTGGCAATACCTCTGCACAATATGCCAAAACATTCTTCGAAGTGCTCCCCTTCGATGCCGTTACGATTGCTCCCTATATGGGTGAGGATAGTGTGAAGCCATTTCTGGAATATGAAAATAAATGGACTATTGTGCTAGGGCTAACCTCTAACAATGGCGCAAATGATTTTCAGCAAAAGAAACTAGCTGATGGGAAAACACATTTGTATGAGCAGGTTTTGGAAACAGTTGCAAGCTGGGGAACGCCCAACAACCTGATGTTTGTGATAGGAGCAACCAAGGCAAAGGACTTGGCTGATATCCGAAAAATTATTCCAGAACATTTTCTGTTGGTGCCGGGAGTAGGTGCACAAGGTGGTAGCTTAAAGGAAGTAGCAGAATATGGATTGAATAACGATTGTGGTCTATTAGTGAATGCTAGCCGAGCCATAATTTATGCTGACAACAGCGAGGGATTTGCTGCTGCTGCTACCAAGGTTGCCAAAGAATATCAAACAGAAATGGCGGAATATCTATAGGCAAGTGGTAAGTAATAAGTAGTAAGTAGGATAAATATTGCTTACGACTTACAACTTACAACTTACAACTTACGATTTATGAACGAACAGACTTACACTTACCAACAGCTATATACTTTTACCCATGCAGTCTTTTCTAAGATGGGGTGCAGTGATGTAGACGCGAATGTTGCTACAAAAACGCTTCTATCAGCAGATATAAGAGGCATAGATAGTCATGGAGTTGCGCGCTTGGGTGGTTATGTGCGTTTGTGGGAGGCAAAACGGATTAATGCAAACCCATCTATCAAAATAATACACGAAACACCTTCAACTGCTGTGGTAGATGGCGATGCAGGCTTGGGTTTGGTGGTAGCCCCTTTTGCCATGCAAGTGGCAATTGACAAAGCAAAAAATGTGGGCACAGGTTGGGTAAGTGTGAAGAATAGTAACCACTTTGGTATTGCAGGCTATCACGCCATGATGGCTTTGGAACATGATATGATAGGAATTGCTATGACCAATGCAAGTGCGTTGGTAGCGCCTACATTCAGTATTGAAAAGATGTTGGGGACAAACCCCATTGCAGTGGCTATTCCTGCTGGCGAACAGCCGCCGTTTGTGGCTGATTTTGCTACCACGACTGCGGCAAATGGGAAGTTGGAGATACTGCAACGTAAAAATGCAGATACGCCCTTGGGTTGGGTTCAGGATAAAGAGGGTAATCCTAGTACAGATGCAAATGCACTGAAAAAGCAGGGCGCTTTGCTGCCTTTAGGTAGTGACAGAGAGCATGGAAGTCATAAAGGATATGCGTTGGGAAGTATTGTTGACATATTTTCTGCTGTGTTGAGTGGTGCAAGTTATGGCCCTTGGGCGCCCCCTTTTCCTGCTTATATAGCTATGCCAGAGAATATGCCGGGTCAAGGATTGGGACATTTCTTTGGTGCGATGCGCATAGATGCTTTCCGACCAGCCGAAGATTTTAAAGCCAATATGGATAACTGGATTACCCGCTTTAGGGCGGCAAAACCTGCAGAAGGATATGAGCGGGTACTAATTCCTGGTGATCCTGAACGAGAAATGGAAGCTATTAGAATGAAAGAAGGAATACCTGTTGTGCCTTCTGTAGTTGCTGATTTGCAGGAAGTGGGTGACAGGTTTGGTATTAAATTATAAAAACTAAATTACCAAAAATAAGTATTGCAAGATACAGCTAGTGGTTTTGATTATCAGCAAAGAAAGACCCCGACCCAATTCTTGCAGGACACGCCCCAAATAGTTATTAGATAGTAGATATTAGTACTGTAATATTTAAATCAAATAACTCATATCTATTATCTACTATCTATCTCTTACATTCGCCCCCCAAATTAGTAAAAGGAAGAAGGAGTATGAATCAATTTGAACAGATTATAGCCGCAAAGATTAATGTTAAGGCCTCACAAGTGGCAGCGGTTTTAGCGTTATTGGCAGAGGGGTCAACTATCCCCTTTATTGCACGCTACCGGAAGGATAAAACGGGTGCATTGGACGAAGTACAGATTCAACAGATACAGGACGAACAGAAATTGTTGACTGAATTTGCAGAGAGAAAGACGTTTATTGAGAAGACCATCACCGAGCAGGGTAAAATGACAGAGGCATTACAGGGGCTGATTGATAAGGCAATTACGATAACGGACTTAGAGGACATTTATCTTCCTTATAAGCCAAAACGGAAGACAAAGGCACAGACTGCACGCGAAAACGGATTGGAACCCTTGTCTGTTTTGATATTATCTCAAACGCCCTCCGACCTTGAAAAGGTAGCTAATGAATACTTAAATGAAAAGGTAATTACTATAGAAGATGCACTGCAAGGGGCCCGGGATATTATTGCAGAACAGGTGAATGAAGATGCCACCGTGCGTGCAAAACTTCGTAAATGTTTTGAAGATACGGCTACTTTTCAAAGTAAAGTATTGCCCGAAAAGGAACAGGAAGCCATTAAATACAAAGACTATTTCGACTTTAGTGAGCCCATTCATAAAATCCCTTCTCACAGGATATTGGCGATACTTCGTGGGTTCTTAGAAGGCCATCTACGAATGAATATTGCACCCATAGAAGAGGATGCCATTGAACTGATTGAATCTATCTACATAAAAGAAAGCCTGAATAGCTCGGTAGAACAAGTGAAGAAGGCAATAAAGGATAGTTATAAACGATTGTTGCATCCTAGTCTGGAAACAGAATGTAGGACTACCCTTAAAACAAAGGCAGACGAGGAAGCTATCAATGTATTTGCTGAAAACTTAAAGCAATTGTTGTTGTCGGCGCCGTTAGGCAGCAAACGTGTGTTGGCCATTGACCCTGGCTATCGCACAGGTTGCAAAATAGTTTGTTTGGATGAACAGGGGGCATTGGTGAAGACTAGTCTGATTTATATTCACGAAGGAAATAAACAGGTGGAAGCGGAGTATATTATCAAGGATTTAGTATCTAAATACAACATCGAAACTTTTGCCATTGGCGATGGAACGGCAGGTAGGGAAACAGAACAGTTTATTAAATCGCTTAAACTAAATCTTCCGATTTTCTTAGTGAATGAAGATGGGGCGAGCATTTATTCGGCATCGGAAGTGGCGAGGGAAGAGTTTCCAGACCAAGATATAACGGTAAGGGGTTCGGTAAGTATTGGTAGACGATTAATGGATCCGTTGGCAGAACTAGTGAAGCTAGACCCGAAAAGTATTGGGGTAGGACAGTATCAGCACGACGTAAATCAGTTCAGGCTAAAAGAAAAGCTAGACCAAACGGTGGTGAGTTGTGTGAATCAGGTGGGCGTGAATTTGAATACAGCCAGTAAGAATTTGTTGAGCTATGTGAGTGGCATTGGCGGAACACTGGCAGAGAATATTATCAAACATCGGAACGAAATTGGCAAGTTCACCAGCAGAGAACAACTACTGAAAGTGCCTCGTTTGGGTGGTAAAGCCTTTGAGCAATGTGCAGGGTTCCTTCGGATAAAGGAGGGGACTAATCCGTTAGATGCAAGTGCGGTTCATCCAGAAGCATACCCTATTATTCAACAAATTGCTGCCGACCTCCATGTAGACGTAAAGGCTTTGGTGGGTAATGAAGCACTTTTAAAAACAGTTGAACCTAAAAAGTATGTTACGGAGCAGATTGGTGTATTAACCATTCAGGATGTATTGAAAGAATTAAAGAAACCAGGACTTGACCCTAGAAGTACGCTAGAACAGTTTGAATTTGCAGGTATCTATAAAATAGAAGATGCCAAAGAAGGAATGGTGGTGCCGGGTGTGGTAACGAACATTACCCGCTTTGGCGCATTTGTGGATATTGGGGTAAAGCAAGATGGATTGGTGCACGTGAGTGAAATATCCCACACTTTTATCACCGACCCCAATGAGGTTTTAAAGCTGAATGACAAGGTGATGGTGAAGATAACGGAGATTGATATACCCCGTAAGCGCATCGCCCTATCCATTAAACAAACACAGGAAGCCCCTTCAAAAGGAAATCGGCCGCGTACTATTATTAATCAAAATAAACCTGCACCTAAACCGGTTGCGAATGAGAATATTGTGGATGCTTTGGCATTGTTGAAGAAGAAGTTTGGGAAGTAGACGTTTAATACCAACGAGGCACACATAGGTCATAATATTATTTCTTGAACTCTTGTAGAGTAGGTAGTTAGTACGTGCTTACCCCCTTTGATGATAGCAAAATCTCACTCGAGTGGGGTTTCCACTCAATTGAGTCAGACCTTGACCCAGTTGGGTCGAACTCCGACTCAACTGAGTGGGCTTGCGACTCACTTGGGTTAGACTTTGACTCAACTGAGTCGATGTTCGACTCAATTGAGGGAATGTAAGACCCACTTGGGTCAAGGTCTGACTCAAGTGAGGGAAAGGCTGACCCAAGTGATTTTATGGAGATTTTTGGTTTGTTTTTAGCAATATTCAGTGGTAGTATCAGGAATATTGAGCTTTTGGCAATATCAATCCAACCAAACCCCTACTTTTATCGTTTAATACAAAAATCATTTTATGAGGATATCAACAGTCATCTTTTCGTTGTTCTTTCTGGTTTCGATGGGTTATGCCAAGAAGGCAAAATCGGGCGATATTAAATGGGCAAAGAGTGGCAATGCCTATTATCAGGTGGAAGATGGAGCAATTGTAGAGACCGACTTGCCATCCTTCACAAAAAAGATAATTGTACCCAAGGAAAGTCTTGCTAATCAGAATGCAGGAATTTATATCAGCATCAAAAACTTCTCTATATCCGAGGATGGTAATAAATTTTTAATCTTCACCAACAGCAAAAGGGTATGGCGTTACGAAACGCGTGGCGATTATTGGGTGTATAATGTTATTTACAAAACGCTGGAACAAGTAGGAGAGTCGTTGCCAGAATCGTCTTTAATGTTTGCCAAGTTGTCTCCCGATGGTAGCAAAGTGGCTTATGTAAGTAAGCACAATTTGTATGAAGAAGAATTGAAGTCGCACAAGATAACCCAACTTACTTTTGATGGAACCGATAAACTAATTAATGGTACGTTCGATTGGGCGTATGAAGAAGAGTTTGGTTGCAGGGATGGGTTCAGATGGAGTGCCGATGGTAATCAAATTGCTTATTGGCAGATAGATGCCACGCACATCCGCAGCTTTTTGTTGATGGATAATACCGATAGCATCTATTCTTTTACCAAGCCTGTAGAGTATCCAAAAGTAGGGGAGGACCCTTCTGCTTGTAAAGTGGGTGTAGTAAATATTGCCAACGCACAAACCGTTTGGATGAAAGTTCCCGGTGATGCAGTGCAACACTATATTCCAAGGATGGAATGGACACCAACTAACCAATTGATTGTACAGCAATTGAACCGGAAACAAAATGAAAGCAATCTTTTTTTATTGAACCCTGCCACAGGAGAAGCCAATCAGATTTATACCGAAACCGACAAAGCATGGATAGACATTAAAAGTCGTTGGGATGATGATAATCCCAAAGGGTGGGACTTCATCAACAATGGAAAAGACTTTATATGGGTAAGTGAAAAGGATGGTTGGAGACATATTTATACCATTTCTATGGATGGAAAAAAGGAAACCTTGCTCACCAAAGGCGAGTATGATATGATTACTTTGGAGAACATAGATAAGGAACATGGCTATATTTATTTTACCGCTTCGCCTAGCAATGCAACCCAGCAATACCTATATCGGGTTTCTCTCAAAGGCAATGGTAAACTAGAATTGGTTTCACCGGGAGAAGAAAAAGGAACACACAACTATGATATTTCTCCCAATGGAACTTTTGCTAAGCATAGCTTTTCTAGCCATAAAATACCCAATATCAGTGAGTGGGTAACGCTTCCTTCACACAAGGTGATTAAAGAAAGTGAGCAGAAACTAGCTGTTGACAAAGAATCTAAAGTAGAGATGATTCAGGTAACAACTGATGATAAGGTGACCATGGATGGGTGGATGATTAAGCCTGTTAATTTTGATAGTACCAAGAAATACCCGGTAGTGTTTTATGTTTATACCGAGCCAGGTGCAACAACAGTATCGGATAGTTATGGCATAGAAAGAGGTGGTACGCACCTCTATTATGGTGATTTGGCTGAAGATGGGTACATCGTAATCAGTTTGGATGGTAGAGGAACACCTTCACCAAAAGGGGCTGAGTGGCGCAAGTCTATCTACAAACAAGTGGGTATCTTAAATATTCGTGATCAAGCGATGGCGGCTAAAAAGATATTGCAATGGAAATATGTAGACGCCAACCGTATTGCTGTTTGGGGATGGAGTGGTGGCGGTTCTACTACGTTGAACCTGCTGTTTCAATATCCCGATATCTACAAAACAGGTATTTCTATTGCACCCGTTGCTTACCGGCTTAGCTACGACAACATCTACGAAGAGCGTTATATGGGCTTGCCACTAGAAAATAAAGCAGATTACATAAAGGCGTCTGCCATTACTTATGCCAATGGATTGAAAGGCAATTTGCTGTTGGTTCATGGTACAGGCGATGATAATGTACACTATCAAAATTCTGAGTTATTGATAAACGAACTAGTAAAATATGGTAAGTACTTTCAGTTCATGAGCTATCCCAATCGCACCCATAGCATTAGTGAAGGGGCTGGAACAAGGATACATCTATCCGTTACGTTTACAAAATACCTCAAAGAACATTGTCCAGGAGGGGGAAGATAAGGCTCATTTTAGACTATAGGATAAGTTAATAAATTATTATTGAGCAATCAATTAATGGAAGACAGCTTTTTCACGTACAAACTATCTGTACAAACATTTAAAAGTGTAAGAATATTCCTTTTAATTACAGGATGAACAACTAAAGGTGCTACTTCCGCCAAAGGCAGCAAAACAAAGCGTCTTTCGTGCAGAAAGGGGTGAGGTAATGTAAGTAAAGGGGTATTTAGGATAACAGAATCTATCAACAGAATATCTATATCTATAATGCGTGGGCCATACTTAATGATTCTTTTCCTACCTATTACTTGTTCAATGTCTAATAAATTTTGCATTAAGACAGCTGGTAACAAATCTGTCAGTAAAACTATTACTTGATTATAAAAAGATGGCTGTTCGGTGATTCCCCAAGCGGCTGTTTCGTAGATGCCTGACTCGGTGGAGATATTACCACATTCAGTTGCTATTAATTGTTTTGCCTGTTCGAGATAAGACAATCTATCTCCCAAATTACTGCCCAAAAGAAGATACGCTGTCTGCATAAGGGGTCAAAACTAGTAGATTTTTATCGGTTGGTTCAATCTTTCTCGATACAATATTGTTACATTCAAATAGATTTGCAGCATAACAGTATTTATGGTAAAAAAATATAGTCAGTCGAGGGCATTAGGGGCAATTACAAAAGCAAGTTTCATTGCGAGTCTCAAAAATCCACAGTCCTTTGTTTTCAGCTTGATATTTCCATTGGTATTTGTTTTCATTTTCGGTGCATTCAGTGGGGGAAGTTTCACAAAATATACCCTTGCATTGTCTCCCCAATGCGATACGAGTAATGTGCTTTACAAAACTGTTTCTACCCTTCCTTTTATCGTCATAAAGCCGTTTTCTGATACTGCGGAAATGCGTAAGGAACTGGAAAAAGGGAAGCTTTCAGGTATTTTAGACATAAAAACCAGGCTTGATACTGCGGACAAAACCCCGATGCCTCATTTTAACCTCACCATCAAATCAACTTCGGCCAGTAGTCAGGATTTAATGCAATTAATCCCGCTATTAGAGAATGTATCTGATAAATTGGAGAAGAAATTAAGTGGAAATAAGGGGCAACTGGTTACCATCAAACAAGATATCTACAACGTCAGGGAGTATAAAACGATAGATTTTGTATTGCCGGGTCAGATAGGCTTCTCCTTATTGTTCTCTACACTCTTTGGTATTGCATTTACCTTCTTTAACTTAAGGGAACAACTAGTTTTGAAGCGGTTTTATGCCACTCCTGTCAATAGATTAAACATCTTGCTGGGCATTGGATTCAGCAGGATATTCTTTCAGTTAATAAATGTATTGGTACTAATTACTGTTGGACATTTCTGTATCAACTTTACGTTGGCACACGGGTTTATTACGTTTATAGAGATGGTTTCTTTGAGTATTTTATTTCTAATGATGCTGATGGGGGTAGGACTTATCTTTTCAAGCATTGTTAAGACCGATACCATGATTCCGTTGCTGATAAACATCTTTAGTTTGCCACAGATGTTGTTGTCAGGCACCTTTTTCTCTCTTTCTGTATTCCCAGAATGGTTGCAAACCTGTTGTAAAATACTCCCGTTGACTCATTTTAATCTAGCCATGCGTAAAATCTCTTTCGAAGGTGTAAGCATTTTTGATTGTTGGCAGAACATTGGAGCTTTAGGTTTATGGACGGTCTTCATTTACTTTATTGTCTGGAAAGTATTTAAGTGGGAATAGAGAATTATGATTGAATGATTTAAATGAAAGGAAATGATTGAGTCGTCTTTTAGACGATGATTCTCTTCATTTATGCGGCGGTACATTATTTTAAATAAATCATTCCTTTCATTTTAATCATTCAAATCATCGATATGCGGTACATTAAGCTTTTTCTGGTCAGTTTTGCTCTTTTGTTCCTTGTTATTACTTGTCTTGGTTTGTTGTTTCCATCAACAGTGGTCGTATCGCGCGCTGTAGATATAACCGCTTCAAAAGACTCTATTTATCTTTTTATAAAGGACATAAATGGATGGAAAAAATGGATTGATGGCGTGTCGGAGAGCAATTTAACAATAGAAAGTCCGCTTGTTGCTAAGTTGGGTAATACGTTGGTGACCATTAGCCCATCAAAAACGACTGATTCTGTTATCAATGCGGAGTGGCAATCGCGTAATGGGGAAAAGCAGGAGAGCAGGCTGGAACTGTATCAGCAAAAAGGACAATTTACGGCTGTTGTTCATTGGGAATTTGTTCAACATATTGGTTGGTTACCTTGGGAACGCTTTTCTTCGATGATGAATGATAAAATAATGGGAACAATGATGGAGAAGAACCTCAATAACCTGAAGGTTGCGGTGGAAAATCATTAAGAAATCAGGTATAAATTTACCACATAGGCACAGAAGGCACATAGTATTTAGTATTAGTTTACATAAGAACACATAAAAAAGCCCCTTTTGTCATATTCTCGTCTATGTGTCCTTAAAGTGCAACGCTTCTTACCTAATTTTTTCCTTTTCTATATGCCTATTGTGCCTATGTGGTGAAAAAAACTCAAGAAGGAAAGCTTATTTTTCCCATACTGATCTGTGGTATTGTAGATTGATTACCTTCTGACGAATAACCATTACCACAAAGCGTTTCATTAGTCAAAACTGCAAACAATACCGCTTCTTTTGCATCGGGATTAATGCCTAAATCTCTTAAATCACGGAATTGTACAACAGGTAATTGCGTTTGCAAATGCTCCATCAATAAAGGATTGTGTATTCCGCCGCCACTTGCATAAATAGTGTACACTTCTTTTGGTTTTATGGTTCTATTCAGAGCATCAACTATCATATCGGCACTAAATTGATTCAATGTTGCCATCAAATCATAATGGGAGAGGGGTTTTACGCCAGCGGATGCCTTTGCCTTCTCTATATAATCCAGATTAAACAACTCCGGTCCCGTACTTTTTGGGAATGCCTGCGCAAAAAAAGGCTCTTCTTTTAGCTTAGCTAGCAATGCTTCATTCACTTTTCCCTGCTTGGCAATATTTGCTTCCTCATCGTAGTATTTGTTTAGGAAATATTTACGGATATAGGCATCCATCAGTGTATTTCCTGCGCCTATATCTGTACATAAAGCATCATCCAGGTGTCCATTTGCAGGCAAATAGGTGAAATTGGCAATGCCCCCAATGTTTAGCATTACTCTGGTTTCCGTTGGATGTGTAAACAACAAATAGTCACCATAAATAGCCAAAGGAGCTCCTTCTCCACCGGTTGCAATGTGCTTTTGTCTGAAATCGCTTAGTGTAATGATGCCCGTTTCTACAGCCAGATGGTCGCCATCGCCTATTTGCAGGGTTGCATTATCAAATTGCGCTTGTTGATGTAGCCGTTTTGGTGCATGGTAGATGGTTTGTCCGTGACTAGCTATTATATCAACTGTATTCTTATCTATTTTCCATTGGTTAAGACACTCATTTATCATCATTCCGTGCTGCCTGCCAATCCATCCATTCAATAAACAAAGCTTTTCCAAGTCCACCTGCTGCTTACTGAACACCTCCCTCACTAGTCCCTTAAATTCAGCGGAATAAGTAACTGTTTCAAACTGCAAAACGGCCACTTTGGTCTCTTTTCCTGCCCCCGAAAACCTACATAAAGCAATATCCAATCCATCCAAAGACGTTCCGCTCATCAATCCGATAATGAGTCGTTCTTCTTTTTGGGCTATCGAATATAATTGCTCTATGTTCTTATTCATTAGTGATTAAATATGATTAGAATGAAAATAATGATTAAATCAACGAACAGATTGCTATCAAGACGATATTTTTATTAACCACATAGAAACCATAGGCACATAGAAAGATTAAAAATAAGGTAAGAAACGTTTCACTTTTAGGGCACATAGCCTTGACTAGTATAAAATTGTATCTTTTTGTATGTCCTTATGTAAACTAATAATAAATACTATGCGCCTACTGTGCCTATGTGGTAAATTCTTTGTACGTAATTTCCATTATTTAAGCATCAGCAATATAACTTCATATACTATTTCCAGCTCTTCTTCCGTAATACAATAGGGCGGCATGATATAAACCGTATTTCCTAGTGGACGAATATAAACACCCTCATTCAATGCCTTTTGAGTGATGTTTCCAGCAATATTATTCAGGTATTCGTCTTTTCCTTCGGCTATTTCGAACGCAATGATGGTTCCTAATGTCCGGATGTTTTTTATTGTGAGTTGTGAGTTGTAAGTTGTGAGCCGTTCTGCAAAGAGTTTGTTTTGTTCCGTTATCCATTCTATCTGATTAAAACAACCTTCCTGCATCAATAAATCCAGACTAGCCAGTGCAGCCGTGCAAGCCAATGGATTTGCCGTAAAGGAATGCCCATGAAAGAAAGTTTTTAGCTTGTCATCGCTCAAATATGCCTGATAGATTCTATCTGTGCAAGCTGTTACGCCCAATGCCATCGTTCCCCCCGTAATCCCCTTGCTAAGGCAGATAATATCGGGACGTTCCTCCATATATTCACTCGCAAATAGCTTTCCTGTTCGTCCAAAACCTGTCATTACCTCATCGGCAATGCAAATAATATCGTATTGTTTCACTGTTTTCAGCAATTCATTCATCCAATGGGCATCATACATCCGCATGCCACCGGCACCTTGCACCAATGGCTCATAAATAAAAGCTGCTATTGCTGTTCCTTCGTTATTAATGGTATTTTTAAGCTCCTCAATATTGGTAGCCGAAGGCGTATCAATAAAAAGTACTTCAAAAAGTTTGTCATGAAACGCCAATGTAAATACACTCCTGTCACTCACGCTCATTGCGCCAAACGTATCCCCATGATAGGCATCATTGAAGGCCAAAATCATATTTCGCTTTCCGTTTACCGCTTTCCGTTTACCGTTATCTGAGCGTTCTTCTGTCAACGTTAAAGGATTAACGGTCAACGGTAAACTGTCCTCCCGCTGATTCCACCAATATTGCAAAGACATCTTCAATGCAACCTCAGTTGACGTACTTCCATTGTCGCTGTAGAATATTTTGGAGAAGTTATTGGGAAGATTTGGCAACAAACGCTCAGCCAAAGCAACGGCAGGCTCATGTGTGAATCCGGCAAATATTACTTGTTCCAGTGTCATAGCTTGTTTGTACAGCTTTTCGGCAATATAGGGGTGCGCATGACCATGAATCGTAACCCACCAGCTGCTTATTGCATCAATATACTCATTTCCCGTTTCATCAAAGAGCAAAGTCCCCTTTCCTCTGACGATAGGTATTGGAGGCAGCCTATTTTTTTGGTGTGTAAACGGATGCCATATCACTTCGTAATCTCTTTCCTGCAATGTCATGCTGCAAATGTATTGGAGGAAGTGATTTTATGGGAATAGATTCTAGGGAATAAAGACAAATGAAAATAAGAATGAAGTGTTGATGATTTAGTTTCTGTACTAGATTCTTTATTAAATACAAAAGCCTCTGTTTTTGGCCTAGACTATACTTTTTTGGTCGTTTGTTGGCTTTTAAATGATGGGCTAAATAATTTTATTTTGAATATTTATATAATTCCCTATTTTAGCGACTTAATTTAGGGATAGTTTTATGGATAAGTTACCTAAATCTTTTTTTTATTATAATCTTTCTCTCATGATAACAAGCCTTACAAC
>CAISCV010000200.1 GCA_903883945.1 uncultured Chitinophagaceae bacterium
CGTTAATACCAAAGTAGCTAAACTGTCGCAGCCACCACCTGTTTTTAGGGTTGCCGTCTGTGTGCCAGCAGCACTAAAAGTTAATCCATTCCAATGAAAGGGCAATGCAGCAGCGCAGATACTTAGATTGGTAGTGGATGTAATGGGTGGACTCAACGTTAATACCAAAGTAGCTAAACTGTCGCAGCCACCATTTGTTTTTAAGGTTGCCGTCTGTGTGCCAGCAGCATTAAAAGTTAATCCATTCCAATGATAGGGCAATGCAGCAGCGCAGATACTTAGATTGGTAGTAGATGTAATGGGAGGATTCAACGATAATACCAACGTAGCTAAACTGTCGCACCCTACATTATTCTTTAAAGTAGCTGTTTGCGTTTCGGCTTTGGTGAAAGTCAATCCATTCCAGCTGTAGGGCAAAGCACCTGAACAAATACCCAGATTGGTGGTAGAGGTAAGGGTGTTTGTAACTGTCAATACTAAGGTAGCAGCACTATCGCAACCTACACTATTTAGTAAGTGGGCTGTTTGTGTTCCCGCACTTGTAAAAGTCAATCCATTCCAGTTAAAAGGTAATCCACTAGGGCAAGTGGTGATGTTAGTAGTAGAGGTACTCTTTGATTTTATAGTCAATACCAATATATCGGTACTGTCACAGCCTAAAGTAGTGAGAATATGTGCGGTGTATTTCCCTGCAGTCGTATAACCCACGCCATTAAAAGTATACGTGTCGCCCGAGCAGATGCTAGCATTGGTAGTGTGGCTAGCAGCATCGCCTACTTCAATGGTATTACTGGTATCTACTAATCCAGAAAAGTGTGTGATTACTGCATAGTAGGTTCCTGTTTGAATGGGCTTGTAGGTAGTATCAATAGAAGTTAGCCATGCTTGCACCCTACTGTTACCTCGGTCGGCAACATAAATACTTCCATCTTTTCCTATCGCTAAACTTGAGGGAGCCAGCAAGCTATTACCAGTTGCATTACCATTGTTCATAATGATTCCACTGCTTGCCCCCTCTTTCCATTTCAGCAGGAGATTTTGTTCCGAACCAACATTGGGTGTACTTGTACCAATAAATGCTGCCACATCGTTGGTTGCTGTTATGTACATTGTGTCGGTGTTTTCGTCTACTTTAATGTCGGTTGGATAGGCTAGTCCCTTTGGACCAGCATTGGTTAAATCTGCAATTACAGTTCCTGTATTGGCTCCTTTTGCCCATTTAACTATGCGGGTGTTTAGTAAGTCTGCCACATAGATATCCCCTTTTTTATTTACATAAACACCTGTAGGGTAGGATAGGTGAGCCGCATCTGTACCTGCACCCCCAGCATTGCCAGCAACTAGGTCTCCGCTGATAGCCCCGGGCGCCCACTCCATTATTCTGTTTCCTATCTTCGGATCATATAAAAAAGGAACTTTAGGCAAACCGGCATCAGCCACAAATAGGTTTGAGTCCGTGTCTACATATATGCCATTGGGATAACCTAGGTTTGCAGGGCCGTCAGTCCCTGCACTCCCATTTCCTCCAACTAAAGTAGAGGATGAACCATCAGTAGAAAACTTCTGAACTTTATGATTTATGTAATAAGCAACATATAAGGCACCCGTTGGCGTAAGATAAAGACCTGCGGGATTGCGAAAAAGATTCGCAGGTTGTGGCGCATAAAAGCCCGATGCACCTGCAAAAACAGTTCCGGTAGTTGCGCCCTTCGCCCATTTCATAACCCGGTCGTTAGTTGTTGATGCGTAATTGGTGAATTCACTTACATAAAGGGTTCCAATACTATCTACCACTACCCCATAAGTAAGGTTAAATAAGTCGTTTGTTTTACCCGTATTAGCTGCGCCTAAATTTTTTCCGCCTGCAACTGTTACCCCAACTGTTGCCCTAGATTGATATAGCGTTGTATCCAGCTTTCCATTCTTGTACCATTCAATCTTTGTCGCATCCGATACCCCGTTCAGGCGCAATATATTGCCCAAACAATTTCCCGTAAGGTTCAAAGCAGGTCTTATTACTTTTACCGATACAATTCCATTGGGACTGCACTTGGCAGTAGTAGGGGTAAAAGTATAATTGGTGGTTCCGGGCAGGAGCGTATTTACCAATGCATTCCACGTACCTGTAATTGGAGGGATATTGGTAGAAATCTTAGGCAATATAGGTGCAACCGAACCTTGTACGACCGAAGGAATAGCAGCAAAAGTGGGTGTTACACTTGATCCTACATGAATGGTATCGGTTTGTGATAGCGGACAAATGCCTGTGCCTGTATTGTAATTGATTGCATAGTTGATGTCGTAGTTACCATTCAATCCCGATGGATTAAATAAACCATTGGCAGATACACCTGTTCCACTCCAACTGCCTCCCTTTGTTCCTGTTACCAAGGTATTTAAATCCAAAATTCCTTTGTCGGTGCAATACAACCCCTTCGGACTAGCCCATGTAGGTGTTGGAACCAATCCATTGGCATTAATGGATAGTTTCAGGGAACTAAAATCGGGCGAAGCCGCAAAATACGCGTTGGACGAGTTGTAAGTATGCCAATTACTTGGGGTATTTATTCTTGCCAGCCATTCGGTTTGGGTACCTGCCGCTAGCGAACCGGTGTATTTATTGTATTTGGAAGCCCCCACAACGGCATTGGTAAAACAATCCATTCCTTTATATAAACCCGATTCACCCGTAGAGGCTTGCAGCGATTGCCAGGCACCACTAGTAGAAAAGCCAAACAGTATGCGACCATCTATACCCGGAAAGTCTCCATTGGGTGTAGTGGTAGAACCGCCTACCGTACTAGTAACAGTGCAACTTGTGCTATCTATCATCGTCCAGGTGCCGTTTTGCGCCATGTATAATTGGTCGCCCTTAGAATTCATATCCAGGTAAGATGCTTTTACAACATTTGGTACCAAGTCTTCGGTATTCCAACCAGCATCGGGAGACGTAAAGCGGATTGGATTACCATTGGTGTAGGCATCCCGAAGTGTCATAACGGTTCCTGCAGCAATGGTGCCTCCTGTTCGGGTAAGTGTGGCGCCCCCCTCGGCACTGCTCCATTGATTGGGGGTGCAGGCTTCGTAGCCGTTATCGGTCAGTTGCAGGGTAGTGCCTTTGGTAATATCTTTAAAACAAACAAAACTTATTTCGTCTTGGGTAGATGGGGTAATGGTTGTGTTTACGCCCAAAATAGCTAAATCACCACGGTTAAGGGTTGTTTGAGCCATTACAAAAAAGCTACAAACTACAAACGCGATAAAAGCTATTAATCTGTTGATCATATTTACATCTGATTATGAAGGCGTAAAGATAAGTTATGAGTTATAAATTATGAGTTTTGAGTGTGGTTGATAAGATTACAGTTCCTAGCAATCTGCTGTATGATATTAACAAAAAAGCCTTTGAAACGTTCGCTTCAAAGGCTTTAAATTTATAACTCATAATTCATGACTCACAACTTTTTTACATTCCTGTTACCAACACTTCTACGATGGCACTAGCATTACCCACTTCTACCCCTTGATACAGGTAAACAAATTTATATTGCCACACTTCGGCAACACCAACTGCGGGCAAGGCAGTATTGTCGGTATAAGTAGCATTTACTGCTTTATCAAATTTTACAAAGCCTAGACCTTTGCCGTTATCTTTATAAATCTGAACACCCTGGTACTGGTCTTTGGTATACCTGAAAAAAGGATGACCCACATGGAATTCGTGTCTTACCAACGGTTTACCATTAGCAGGCACAAACACGGTTATTGGTTCTTCAATTTCCAGATCTATCCCCATTGCTTTGGTATAGCCAGTACTTCTTTTACAATCTGCAGCAATATTGCTAAAACGCATCCGCATACCCGGATGCACCTCTGTAGGTGCTACCACCAATGTGGGTAATGGTGGAGGAATACCCGCAATGCCCTCATCCATCCCATTAAACAATAGGTAACCAAAATTTGTCCACGAATGCGCATTTAGAATATACGCTTTTCGGGTACTTATTTCCCAAGCTAAGTATTTACTATCGGCTTTTATCAAGGCGATAGTTGCGGCATCTACTTTGTCGAATGTGTAATTGCCTACTTTAGCACAAAAATTTATTTCTTGTGCACTGAAATCTTCTATTGCTTCTTTTATAAACCCTTTTGACATATTAATTGCTTTAAATAATGAATAAAAATGATCCTTCTTTTATTAATCCCGTTCCCCTAAATGATTCCGGGGCTCCCCTTTCTCATTCCGAGGCTCCCCTTTATCACTTCGGGCATCCCCTTTTTGATTCAAGGGAAGATATAAACGATTCGGGGGCTCCCCTAAATTGTTCAGGGGAGGTTATAAATGATTCCGGGGCTCCCCTTTATCATTTCGGGCATCCCCTTTTATGAGTAAGGGGATGCTTTTGTTGTGGCTGGGGAAGCCCTGTAGGAATACAAACACCCTAGCCATCCTTCTTTAGCGGTACTATAAGCGTACAACCAAAGAAGTTATGGGTATTGACGTGATCAATCAGAAAGAAAGGGAAAAATTGTTGTTGTAAAATGAGCGAAGCTGCAATCATGAGGTAGCCTTTTTATTATTTGAAAAACAAATCAAGAAAAAGAGAAGGCTTGGGGCTACCTTGAGATTTTATTGTGGGGCGAAACTAGACTAATGTGGGGTAATTCTTCCATAAACTTTGCTCCTGGTAGCAATTGAAATGAAATAAAACCCTGTTTAATGGTTTTTTGGCGGGGAATAGCCCTATTTTAACAGTTTCTTTTACAGCAATATGGAACGGGATAGTTAAAACAGTAAAGCTTTTTAATTTCATCAAACAGATGTATTTGTGCTCGTAGATAAAAATATGGGGAACTAATAGTGTTTTTTATAACGATGATGAACATTATGAGTCATCCGCCAAAATTATTTAAAGGACAGTTTGCACATATAAATGCTTTTATTGGCATTGTTCCTCGTGCGTACATTCTGTATTCTTTTACTTACATAGTTATTTCTTTGCTTACTTAACATTTTATCCAAAGGGCTCTCAATTTTCTCAATCGCCTTTTTGCTCACAGGTATTCACCATAGCGGCATACAGGGTACAGACACCAGATCGAGACTTTTGGTCGGAGATACGGTTGTAAAAGCGCATGTTACTTTTTACACAGCTTCTTTATTTTAGTTTAAACCCGCAACTTGAGAATGATACAACTTTTAGCGTTAATTGTATAACGATTATCTTGCTACCCTATTTCACCTTTGCATCGTAACAAATCAGTTACAAAATAAATATTGTTAAAATGAAAAGTAATCAAGAATTGCAAACAGACGTTCAAAACGCCATTAAGTGGGAACCGTTATTGCATGCAGCCGAAATTGGGGTAACAGCCAAAGACGGCGTGGTTTCTCTTACAGGAATAGTGGACAGCTATCCCAAGAAAATGGAAGCAGAAAATGCTGCTAAAAAAGTGATTGGTGTAAAAGCCTTAGTAGAAAGAATTGAAGTAAAGTTCCCTTCTTCATGGTCAAAAACCAATGAGGAGATTGCCAAGGAAGTAATGGTAGCTTTGCAATCTAGTTGGTCGGTTCCAGACGATAAAGTAACCGTAAAAGTAGAAGATGGATGGGTAACTTTAAGTGGTGAATTGCCTTGGAACTATCAAAAAGAGGCAGCAAAAAGTGCTGTAAATTTTCTTAGTGGTGTTAAAGGAGTAATAAATAATATCAAAATTAAATCGGATGTGCACGATGAAATAGAAAAAGAACAGGTAGAAGATGCAATAGGCAGAAGTTTTTCAGTGGATGATGGCGATATCGAAGTATCAGTATCAGGTACAACAGTCACATTATCAGGAACAGTAGATTCATGGTATCAAAAAGAAGAAGCAGGTCGTATTGCTTGGAATACACCCGGTATCTGGCATGTAAAAAATGAATTGGCTGTCGACTATGAATATGCATTAGTTTAAATTCTAATCTCAAATACGGTGGAAGTGTTACGCTTTCGCCGTATTCATTTCAGAAGAGAAAGTGGATATGATTAAAGTAAGTGAAAAATTAACTAAATAAATTGAAAATGACTACAGTAATATTAGGAGTATCGGTTGCATTATTAATTGCTTTTCAAATATATACCACCATGTCAACAGCACAAACAGCAACACAAGCGTACAAAGTAATACGCACCGAAAAGGACTTTGAAATCAGATTTTATCCGGTAGTAACGATGGCAACCATTACTTCTTCCGCCACAACATACAAAGATTTGGGTAGTTCAGGGTTTAGAAAATTAGCAGGCTACATTTTTGGTGGCAACAGCAGCAAACAAAAAATAGCGATGACCGCACCCGTACACATGGATATAAATGATTCTGCCTCATCTATGAGTTTTGTAATGCCCGCCGAATATTACAAAGACAACTTGCCAATACCCAACGATTCCGGGGTTGAAATTAAAAATTCTACGGAAGAATTTGTAGCTGCTATCAGGTTTGGAGGATTTGCATCTGGTGAGCGAATAAAAAAATACGAAGAGAAACTATCAGAATTACTAAAAAAGTATAAGCTCATTCACTACGGAAACTTCCGGTTTTTAGGGTACAATCCACCGTATCAATTATTCGGCAGAAGAAATGAGATAATAGTAACAATCAATTGGGATTCAAAGAAAAGCTTACTCATTCCTTAAAAGGGGATAAATAAACACATTCAATCACAAAGTAAAATAAATAAAATGAAAGTTTTAATGGTATTAACATCGCATAGTGAATTAGGAAACACAGGTGAAAAAACCGGTTTCTGGATAGAAGAGTTTGCAACCCCTTACTATGTATTAGAAGATGCAGGGGCAGAAATTACGATAGCATCTCCCCAGGGTGGACAGCCCCCTGTTGACCCCAAAAGTGAATTAGCAGATGCGCAAACACCGTCTACTGAAAGGTTTTATAAAGACGATGTCGCAATAGACAAAGTGGCTTTTTCTTTAAAACTTGGGGACGTAAAAGAAGAAGATTTTGATGCTGTTTTTTATCCCGGCGGACATGGGCCATTGTGGGATTTAGCCACCGACAAAACTTCAATTAAATTAATCGAAGATTTTTATAACAATCAAAAGCCAATCGCATTTGTTTGTCATGCGCCAGCGGCTTTAATTAATGTTAAAGCAGCAAATGGGCATCCACTAGTAAAAGGAAAACAGCTGACAGGCTTTTCAAACACGGAAGAAGAAGCCGTTAAACTCACAAAAGTGGTTCCTTTTTTATTGGAAGATGCACTTACACAACTAGGAGCACATTATACAAAGGGGAACGATTGGGCTTCTTATGTAAGACAAGATGGTTTATTGGTTACGGGGCAAAACCCTGCATCTTCAGGTGCAGTTGCTACACTATTGCTGGAGTTGCTTAAGGGGGAGAAAGTAAATGCTTCGTAAATCAGACAGTAATAATTTTAGACTGTGTCCCTTCAAATTTCCGTCATAACCTAGGTAACTGTTACTTATTATCGGAAAAGAATTACAAGAACTGAACCTTAGAAGTTTCTAATTTCTTGCAGTTAACATAAAAAAGCACACAAAAACACAGGTGAACTCAAATCGACAGCAGCAATCCTATGCAGCAACTATATTTGGGTTCACTATTTTATTTTTCCTCCCTTTTTATTCAGTTGTTTAAAGGGATCATTTAAATTATCTTAACTGATTTCCAACTTATCAATAGCCTATTTTTATTGATTCTACACTTTTTAAGAATGAATCTCCTAAAGGGAAACCACTAGATTGATTATTCTCACCCAAAAAGTCCCCTTTCTTTTTACAAAGACATATAAAGTGAATTTCTTATTATATGCACAGTAAAACAACAATGAAACTAAAAGTAAAAACCAAGCTTATTTCATAGTGTTTAGCCATTAATATTTCATATCTATCAAGAATTCTTTATCTTGCGCTCCAATTCAGGTGTTATGTTATTCCTTCTTTCTAATTTAGATTTTCTCGATCATCCCTTTGGGTTGTAATTCTTAATTATTCCTCGCTATCTTTTAGCACCTGTTGATACAATTATTTCAAGACAATTATTTATAACTTAACTAGGCTACTCGTTCATCAGCTGTAAGCGATGATAATAGTGCTGCATTAACATTTATACAAATGAACACACCCACATTATCTGATAAGAGCAATTATTACCTCGAACTAGAGGATAAGTTCGGCGCACACAACTATCATCCGCTGCCTGTAGTACTTTCCGAAGGCAAGGGAGTTTACCTTACCGACGTAGAGGGCAAAAAGTATTACGACTTTCTGAGTGGGTATTCCGCCGTAAACCAAGGGCATTGTCATCCGGTAATAATAGCTGCACTCACCAAACAAGCGCAAACTTTAACGCTTACCTCTCGCGCCTTCCACAATAATATATTGGGCGAATACGAAAAGTATGTAACCGAATACTTTGAATACGATAAGGTATTGCCTATGAATACCGGCGTTGAAGGAGGCGAAACCGCTATTAAACTAGCAAGACGTTGGGCATACAAACACAAAGGCGTACCCGAAAACCAAGCGAAAGTAATATTTGCCGAAGGCAACTTTTGGGGGCGTACGTTGGCAGCCATCTCTTCCTCTACCGACCCAAGCAGTTACAAAGACTTTGGTCCATTTATGCCAGGGTTTGCATTAGTGCCTTACAACGACACGGTTGCTTTGGAAGAAGCACTAAAAGACCCAAACGTAGCTGCCTTTATGGTAGAACCCATTCAAGGGGAGGCAGGCGTAGTGATTCCCGATGAAGGTTACCTAACTAAAGTACGAGAACTATGTACTAAATATAATGTACTGTTTATTGCCGATGAAATACAAACAGGATTGTGTAGAACAGGAAAGCTATTGGCTTGTGACCACGAAAACGTAAAGCCCGACATCTTGATATTGGGTAAAGCACTTAGTGGCGGCACCATGCCTGTAGCAGCAATTCTTGCCAACAATGAAATAATGCTTACCATCAAACCCGGTGAACATGGTAGTACCTATGGCGGTAATCCATTGGCATGTGCGGTGGCAATTGCATCGTTGAAAGTATTGAAAGACGAGAAAATGGCGGAGAATGCAGAAGCGATGGGTGTTTTGTTGCGGGAAGAATTAGTGAAATTAAATTCTCCTTTAATAAAAACAGTACGTGGAAAGGGATTATTGAATGCCATCGTAATAGAACACGAAAACCCTGATGCTTCCTGGGACTTATGTTTGGCGTTGAGGGACAATGGCTTACTAGCCAAACCTACGCATGGCGATAAAATTCGTTTTGCACCACCTTTACTTATTACCAAAGAGCAAATTATGGAATGTGTAGAAATAATACGCAAATCGCTCAAGACCTTAGAATAAGTGAAGGAGATTTTGATACTAATGATGGGCTATTGCAACAAGTGCAATAGCCCATTTTGTTTGAAAGAATAATCAAAGTTTATCAGTAGCTTGATATGTGCGTTGTTTGATGTGTTTGATAATAATAGAAGTAATTATCGTAATTTTCTCATCATCCTTCTTTTCGTTTTTGCAAACTCAGTTTGCATCCACTCAGCATCAAAGCCATTCCAAAATACTCTTATTTTAACATCAGCAAACTGTTGATAAATTAAAACAGTTATGTCGTCAATCTTTAAATATAGATTATTATTATCATGGTTGTCATCAAGGTACTTTGAATTTTCATTTATTGCAGTTTCAATTTTGCTGATTAAATTAACAGCATCATTATAAGGCAAGTTTTTGAATCCAAAACTGGTGTAGACCACGCCTGCATCGTTCTATCTTGAGCCATAAAACCCTAAAACTAGACCTTCTTTATTTTTGCTTTCACACTTGTATGACAATGTAGTTAATTCTCCGGAATTTGACGCAGCTAGAGCATCTACTTCAAATTTTACAATACCTGTCGATTCCCCTAATACATCCATCATGACAAATTCTTTTGCCTTGTATAATGCAATATCTTTACTGAATTCTTTCGCAAATAGACCGCACTTGTAGGCTGAAATTTGTGCAAAAGAGCTAATTGAAATGCATAGTATCAAAAAGGATAGAAGATATTTCATTTTAATGAAAATGTTTTGACGAAAATAGGGGAAATATCTCTACAAATATCTCCCTGTATAACTCTCTTTCACTTTCTTTATCCCTGCGGGAATGCCCGCGTACACAAGGGTTCCACCTGCATCACCCGCTTCGGGGCCAAGGTCTATCAACCAGTCGGCACACTTAATAACGTCGGTATTGTGTTCTATCACCCATAGCGAATGCCCTTGTTCAATCAGTTTATTAAAGGATGCCAATAGCTTCTTAATATCATGAAAGTGAAGCCCTGTAGTTGGTTCATCAAAGATGAAAAGAATATGCCCTACCCCTTTCCCCTTGCCCAAGAAGGAGGCAAGCTTCACTCGTTGCGCCTCGCCACCACTGAGTGTATTGGATGACTGACCCAATTTCACATAACCCAAACCTACATCTTGTAGTGGTTGTATGGCTTTGGCAAGGTTCTTCTCCTCATCGAAGAACGCAAGAGATTCATCTACACTCATCTCCAACACATCGTGAATGCTTTTTCCTTTGTAGGTAACTTCAATCACTTCTTCTTTAAAGCGTTTACCGCCACATACTTCACAAGTAAGGTGCACATCTGCCAGAAACTGCATCTCTACTATTTGTTCACCCTCACCCTTACAGGCATCGCATCGTCCGCCATCCACATTAAAGGAAAAGTGTTTCGGCAAGAAGCCTCGAACTTTGGCAAGCGGTTGTTTAGCATATAAATCCCTTATTTCGTCATACGCTTTTATGTAGGTGATAGGGTTGCTGCGCGATGATTTACCAATTGGGTTCTGGTCAATCATTTCAATCTGAGAGATATAACTCATATCGCCCGTAATAGCTTTATGCAAGCCTACTTTCTCTGCAAACTCCCCTTTCATCTTCTGCAAAGCAGGATACAATATCTGTTTCACTAAGGTGGTCTTTCCACTACCACTTACCCCCGTAACCACACACAACACATCCAACGGAAACGCGACAGTAATGTCTTTCAAATTGTTTTGTCGTGCCCCTTCCACCGTAATACTCCTGTTCCATTTTCGTATCGCTTTGGGAATATCAATAGTCAGTTCTCCTTTTAAGTATCTGCCTGTAAGACTCTTCGGATTAGCAATCAGTTCCTGATAATTACCCGCTGCCACCACTTCACCACCCAAATGAGAAGCTAATGGCCCCATATCTATAACGTAGTCAGCTTCACGCATCATCATCTCATCGTGTTCTACCACCACCACTGTATTACCTAATGCCTTTAAGGATTTCAATACGCCAATCAACTTCTCCGTGTCCCTGCTATGCAAACCAATAGACGGTTCATCTAGGATGTATAAAGAGTTAGTGAGGTTACTACCAAGGCTACGGGTAAGCTGTATCCTTTGACTCTCGCCACCACTTAAACTATTTGCCAAACGGTTTAATGTTAAGTAACCCAATCCAACATCTATCAATGTCTGTAAGCGTTGGTGTACTTCCAACAAGATACGCTTTGCCACTTGTGTATCATGCTCGCTCAACTTTATTTGATCAAACCAAACCTTCAAGTCCTTTACCTGCATCTCGCAGAGTTCGCCAATATGCTTGGTATCTACTTTCACATATAACGCCTCTTGACGCAGTCGATAACCTTCGCAAACCGGACACTTTGTTTTGCCCCGATACCTGCTTAGCATTACCCTATATTGAACTTTATATAAATTCGCTTCAACCTCTTTAAAGAAATCATCAATGCCTTGCAGATACTTAGCCCCTTTCCATAATAACTGGTATTGATCCTTTGTCAAATCCATGATGGGCTTGTGTATCGGGAAGTTAACAGCACCTGCCCCACGCATAAACGCATCCTTCCATTCGCTCATCTTTTCACCACGCCAACAAGCCACAGCACCTTCATATACACTCAGCCTTTTGTCGGGAATTACCAAGTCTTCATCAATACCCAACACTAAACTAAAGCCTTCGCAGGTAGGGCATGCTCCATAAGGATTATTGAAGGAGAATAGATTAGGGACAGGTTCTTCGAAATGAATACCATCCAATTCGAACTTATTACTGTAATGCAGTATTTCCTCTCCATCCAATTCCAGATACATTTCGCCCTCGCCTTCATAAAACGCAAGTCCTACCGAATCGCTCAAGCGGTGTAAATCATCTTCATCAAATTCTTTGGTAACAATACGATCAACTAATGTATAAACCCTCACACCCCCTGAATGGGGGCTTTTGGTCGCCTTTGGTGTAAACTTCTTTTTTAATTCAGCATCAGTCAGTTCCAATAATTCTTCAATTCGTATAGGTTCCAATGCACCATCTTTCTCTGCATTCGGCGCTGCCATACGGCTAAAGCCCTTTGCAATGAGTATGTTCAGTTCTTCGCGAATTTCTCTGTTGGCATGTTGTTTAAATTTAACAACAATAAAAACCCTCCGACCATGTTCTAGCTGCTGAATAGCATTCACAACATCCTGCACATCATCTTTCTTAACTTCTTTGCCACTAATGGGCGATAGGGTCTTGCCTACCCGTGCAAACAACAAACGCAGGTAATCATAAATCTCCGTCATACTACCCACGGTACTACGAGGGGTACGGGTAATTACCTTTTGCTCGATGGCGATAGCGGGACATAATCCTTTGATGTAATCTACATCGGGCTTTACCATCCGCGCCATAAACTGACGGGCATACGAACTTAAGCTTTCTGCATAACGACGTTGACCTTCGGCAAATAAAGTATCGATAGTAAGGGACGATTTACCACTTCCACTTACCCCTGTCACCACAATAAACTGATTGCGGGGAAACTCCACCGTTACATTCTTTAGATTGTGTGTTCTGGCACCCTTTACCAGTATATTATTGTTAGCATGAATTGGCAAAGTGCTTGCTTCTAGCTTTTCGGTTGTTGTTTCTTGTATTATCAATGTATCTGATTGTAATTTTTTCATTATGTAGCAATAATAAACAGAAGCTGCTCACTTATGTTTAGAAATATCTTTTACTGATACCTTTCTTTTATCTGTTAAATAATTTATTAAGTCTGCCATTTCCTCGAAACGCTGATAAACAGAGGCTTTTAGCCCATTTTATCCCTCTTTTTTGTGTATAACCATTAAATCTTAAAAATACTTTTTAACAAAAGCAATAAAAGGATACTGTAAAAATAAAAGATTATAATATTACATCAGAATAATTGTACAATTTAAGGTTTGTTTTAATGTTTTCGTATCCCTTATCCTCGTTTTAGTCGATTTAAATTATACATAAACCCGTAGTTATGAAG
>CAISCV010000201.1 GCA_903883945.1 uncultured Chitinophagaceae bacterium
AAATTTAGCCCAGTGACCTGAAACTTCATAAAGTTCTTGCTTGGCAATATGGGGTGTCCAAACATTTTGATAGCCAAGCTTCTTCCTTATTTCCTGTGAATACCTATTAAGCTCATCCCTTAATACTGTTCCTCTGGGAGTAAACAATGGAAGGCCAGATCCTACTAAAGGAGAAATTACAAATAAGTCTAGTTCCTGTCCTAGTTTACGATGATCATACTTCTTCGCCGATTCTACAGCCTGAAGATATTCATTTAATTTTTCTTTTGTTTCAAAAGCGGCACCATAGACTCTTTGCATCTGTGGGTTGGTGTCTTTTCCTCTCCAATAGGCCCCAGAAATTCTAATTAATTTAAAGGCACCTACTTCTGAAGTGTTGGCGACATGGGGCCCCCTGCATAAGTCAGTAAAGTCATCATTTCGATAGAAGGATACTTCTTCTACTTTACTATCCCCATCTGATTGAAGCCCTAGCTCTTCAGAATCAATATCGCTAGCCGATGTAGTACCCGCCCTCTTAAGATCATTAAGTAGTTCTAGCTTATATGGTTGCCTATTTTCTTCAGCCCATTTTATTGCAGAGTCTATGTCCAGATCAAAATGATCAAATGGCGTATTTGAAGATATTATTCGCTTCATTTCTTTCTCGATAATAGAAAAATCGTCAGTAGATAATTTATTTTGACCAAGATCAACATCGTAATAAAACCCATTATCGATAACGGGTCCTACTCCGAATTTTGCATCTGGCCAGTGTCGCTTAATAGCTGTAGCCATAATGTGTGCCAACGAATGTCTTTGAGAGTGCAATTTTTTATCAGTCATATTCATTCATAATAACAGATATGGATGTAAATAAAAAAATCGGCTTAAATGTCATCGCAAGTACATTCAAACCGATAATTCTTTGTGATAAAAACCACTACCTAAAACTTCACTTCAATTAATATAACAGTATTGGTAGTATAAGGCTAGTAAAATACTATTGTTTTTTATACAAAGCCTTCTGTGGATAAGCTATATTTAAATATACGATTTATGATATAAAAAAATCCCCTGCTATATGGGGATTAATATGGTGGACCCTAGAGGACTTGAACCTCTGACCTCTTCCACGTCAAGGAAGCGCTCTAGCCAACTGAGCTAAGAGTCCACTGAATATCAAAATATACTCTATAATAAGACCTTTTTCAAGCCCCTATTACATAAGCTCTATCTGTTAGTAAATTGACATGAATTGAAAGCTATGGTAGTATTAACAGGTTAAACAGGGAAAATATGTGAGTACCAAAAAGAATTTTTTGGATGGCTATAAGCTGTTCTATGAAGAATTATTTACTTCGAAATCATTAGATAGAATCAAAAGATCTAGATCTACAAAATAAAAACACTAAATAAACTGTTAAATTGGCCTTCCTCTTAGATTAGGAAGGCTTTTTTACACATTATGAACATTTTTTTCCACTACCATTTTCATCAGGGTTATGACAATATATAGACATGGTATGTATATATTGTGGTGGGAATACGAGGGTTACAAACTCAAGATCTTCAAAAAAGAATCCTGGTATATGGAGACGTCGTCATTGCGATAATTGCAATGCAATCTTTACGACTAGTGAATCCCCTGACCTATCCGTTTCGATTTCAGTTATTAAGCGTGAGGGCTCGCTAGAGACATTTTCTATCGATGATTTGTATGTGAGCATCTTTAAGTCTTTATCGCACCGCAGAGAAGCTCTTAATGATGCAAGACACTTAACGAACACAATAACAACTAAGCTACTCGCCGAATGCATAAATGGTGCAATCAAAATAGATGCTCTTAAGATAGTTTGTTTAGATACTCTTAATAAGTTCGATAAAGCTGCTGCTACTTATTATTCAGCCTACTATCCAAACAAACCCAATTAGCTGGTGCGCTTAGTGCCTGACTTACCTTTAACCATCACTGCTTTGTCTGTTACGTCAAATTTGTCGTAATAAAGTCCAAATATCAGTCTAGTCTGAGAGTAAAATGCTGACAATGAGCTATATACGATAGTTGTCACTGGCAGATACACCCATTGAAGTATCATGAAAATATTTCGATGAGCTTTGTAGTGTGCTGGTTTTGGTGGTAGCGTTTTGAAACTAATGAATAGAGTAGCTATTATACCCGCCAAGGCTACAGTCTGAATCCTGCTAACCAATATAGGCAATTCGTTCGCTGCATAGTTCTGAGGGTTAAAGAGCACAGGTATGAATGCTGAAAAAGCTAGCAATATGGGCGCAACAGCCCAGGTGACATGCCCCTCTAGAAGACGGAGGAATTTGAATATTTTATCAAGTTTGGGTATTTTATTCTCTGTCAAAAAACCTTTTTGAGCAAAATATGCCACATCTGAAGCGCCATATGTCCATCTTCTTAATTGAATAAATTGAGCCTTCAATGTTTTCACATATGTATTAGAAAATACTGCATCCTGATAAATTGGAGTATAGATTGGATACACTTGATGCTTACCATCATATCTGAAGTAAGTCCTCCAAAACTGATGCCCATCTTCTACGATAGTTCTAGTACTCCAATAATCTGTGTCGATTAAGGATTTCATGCTTTGAGCGTGAGAAGAAAAATTCCTAAGCATATGGGGTCTTAATGATAGAACGACATTCCAAAAAGAATTGCCTGTTGCGATGACCCTCATAGGCGCAGGGACATCCCAGATATTATTTGTATACATGGGTATTGGCTGGAAAGATATGTTTAAGGGGTCAATACAAGCCACGTATGTGTAAGCTAGTGCTGCAAAATAGTTTTTATCGGGCCTATTATCTGAATCAAGAGTTGTCACAACAACCTTAAGAGGATCGATTTTCTTCAATTCCAAGAACTTTTCTAATTCTCTCGCAGCATAAGTAATATTCCCACCCTTTCCAATAATCTCATTTGGTATATTGGATGGATGTTTAACTGCCATCGCATGGAAAAATTTATTCTTATATTTAGCTATTATTTCCTTAGTTACCTCTTCAGTTCTCTTGCCTCCACGCTCTTCATATGCAATTACTAAAATAATCTTACTTGGATCATAGTTTGAGTCGAGGATAGATTTTATGGTTGGCTCGACCACATCTTTGCTTTCGTTATATACAGCAACCAATGCTACCTGATAAAGATCATCTGGACGATTAGCTTTTGGATGTTCCTTTAATCTATTCACATTGGAATCATGCCAATCCGGTCTACTATCACCCTCTTTGACATATCCAACCTGAAGTTCATGTAGCATTGACTGCCAATCTAGTGATTTATGGAGATTCATTATTCTGTAGCCCTGGAAAGCCCTAAAATCTATTCCGATTGAGCGTACAAACCATAACAATAGGTATCCTAGTATAAAAACTACAGCTAGTGTTGCGTTAACTAAACTTAATATAAATGGCAATAAAAGTAACGACCAGCTAAGTAGACCCGGTAGCATCTCAAAAAACCTATAGGCCTTGGTCTTATCTTTTTGTAGTGGTATTTCTATATCTGTCATTTTATTAATGCATCGCAAGGAGCGAGTTACTTACAACTATCGTACAAATGATTAATAGTAGACTAAAGCAAAGCACCCCTACGGAAACATGCTTTTGGTCATTGAAAGATTTATAGCTAATCAAAAATCCACCCACAACGATCAGTAGAGTGAATAACAGGAAGCCAATCATTGTTGAAATTCCACCCTGGGTATATTGATCTATTCCTAAGTTTGCTCTTCTTTGAACAATATATATACCTGCTCTACCGTTATTCAATCTAAGAAATATAAGTGCTACAGATAAGAGAGCTAGCATTAGGTTAGATGTCAGAAGAAGAAGTATTGATTTATCATGAAGATACTTTTTAGACAATTTCATTACCCCTATATTGTAGCTGGTAAGCAAAAACTAGTCGAGGCTAAAATATATATTTTATTTTTATAAGCTATAGGATTATAGTGAAAATAGTAATTCTAAGCGATAGGGATACATGGAAAAGGGCTTTAATAGCACTATTAACCCAGAGACTCTAGAAATAGATTCTGATTTATATGGGAAATTTCCATGGCATCATGAAATAAACATTGAAAAAGTCATTCACAAAATAAGTCAGGCTGAAGATACGGGCACATTACATAAGTTCAGGGTCAGTTTTGATGACGAGATGATGCTTGGCTTAAATTATTATCAAGCTGAAAAACCGGCATCAGACATGCCAGTAGTCATTACTCCAGCGCTAGCAACCGGTCTGCATGGAAGGAATCATAATATTCAGAAGAAATTATCTGAAATAGGCTTGAATAGCTTACTTATAGGAACGCCTGGAAGCGAGAGAGATTCCATTGTGAGCGAAATATCCAAAACACTAGGTAACCCAAGAAAAATGATTAATGAAATAAAGGCGATAAGCCTGGCAAGACATACAGCATATGTTCAGGAAATAACTAGAAATGCTGATTTGTTTGAATTAAACAATGAGGCAGTTTTAGGATATGGCGAATCAAGGGGTGCAATGATACTTCTCGGGAGTATTGCCTGCCAGGGCCTAGGTAACCCTAAAATAGTTGAGCCAATTGCAGTAGCCCCCTGCTACATCAAACCTTTCGATAAGGATAGAGTTATGGATTTTACATCTCAAGTGATTAAAGAAATAACTTCTATAGGTCAAGTGATAGGAAATTTGAGCATAAACGGACTAAGCACACTCAATCCATCACCAAAATCAATTTTATACGAGATTGGCCATATACCAACCTTATTTAATGGTGATACTGGTCATTTTGCCTCTAAAATACCAGGTGAACAAATTTTAACAATAATTGCATTCGATCAAGACGTTTCCGGACAA
>CAISCV010000202.1 GCA_903883945.1 uncultured Chitinophagaceae bacterium
ATATTTATAATAAAATGGTTGAAAATAATTTAAAACCAATTGGTGTTAAAACTGATTGCATATTATTCGAAGATGTTAATATGAAAGAAATTAAAACTGATTATGGTTATGAATTAAAAAGAAGTGTTGAATTAGATAAAATATTTAATTTAAAAAGTGGTTATGGTAATCAAAAATTAGAATATAATGTTAAACCAATTAATGTTTCATTTTATAACAAAATTGATAATGAATTAATTAATATCATTAATACTACAACTATTAATCATAATATTATTGATGAATATAGTAATGAAGAATTCAAACAAGTTTTTGATAATAATAATACATTGATATTGGGTAAGGCTGGATATGGTAAAAGCCAGTGCATTAAAATTATGATAATGAAGTTTTATTTGTAACACCTTTTAATAATTTATCAATTGAAAATAAAAGAAGTTTTTTTGACAGATATATAAAATTTAATTTGTCAATGAGTGTATTAGTTAATTTTTATGAATTAAAAGCTTATTTAAAATAACAATGAAAGTACTAACTTCTTTAGATAAAGCTTTTATTTTATATTAAGTAGTCAGCCACAATTAAACATAAGATATTTCGTTTTAAAGAAGTGTCAAGAAAAATTAATAAACTAGATTTATCTGCGGAATCGATTCAATCCTTGTATTCGGGCTATAAGTTAGGGAAAACGGATTGCTACCGACGTAGGAGTCATATGATTCTTTTAAAATCTGATGGTTATAGCTCAAGGGAGATAGGGAAGATATTAGGTTGTTGTGAACTGAGTGTTCATACCTGGGTTACCCGTTATGTGCAGTTTGGGATTGAGGGGCTAGAGACAAAAGCTGGTCAAGGTCGCAAAGCCAAACTTATATCAGCAGACCTTGCTATTATCAAGGAGTCTGTCCAGGAAGAAAGGCAGCGTCTGTCCCAGGCAAAATTATTGATTGAAACAGCGTTGGGTAAGCAGTTCAGCCATCGTACGTTAACCCGTTTTTTAAAAGTAATGACTGCCGTTACAAGCGTATGAGGAAACGTCCAAAAGGCAAGCCGGATAAGGATTATTACGCTGTAAAGGTGGAACAGTTGGGTTTGCTGGAAAGCCGATATGAAATAGGGGAAATAGATATACTTTATGGTGATGAGGTGCAAATATCCGAGGAGGGTTATGTGCCTTATGGATGGCAGTTTGCAGATGAAGATGTTTGTATCGAATCGGCAAAAGGTGCGCATGTCAACTGCTTCGGTTTATTAACAAGGGCTAATGAATTTATTTATCAAACCACAGAGAATATCATCACATCGGATTTTATTGTGGAACAATTGGATGGGTTATCGTTTAAAATAAGCAAACCTACAGTAGTGGTACTTGGACAATGCGAAGGTTCACAGGGCAAAAAAGGTACAGGCGATGCGGGCATATTGGGCTGACAGGAATCTTTTTATCTTCTTTTTGCCTACTTATTCGCCACATCTAAACATTATTGAAAGACTTTGGAAAGAAGTAAAGGCAAGGTGAATGGCTCCAAAAGATTACTGTAATAAAGAACAGCTTTTCTATTCAACAAATTTAATTTGTAATGCTATCGGAAAATCGCTGTTTCTCAATTTTAAACCGTTTAAGTTATCTATAATATAATTGTGGCTGACTACTTAGCAGAATAAAGAGCTGTTTACAAATAAGGTCATCATTTAATTAAAGCAACCCAATGGTCGGCGATTTTTTAAGTAAAAGGTTATTCCATTGAAAACACATTCGGTGCCTTTGAAGATACATTCGGTACCAATTAAGGCACTACTTAAACCAAATTCGAAGTATTTGTTATCAAATATCACTCATCTGATCCCAATAAAACAAATCTTAAGAATCAGTTCATTATTTCGTAATTCGGCTTTACTCTTTTATTAAGATTCTATTCTACACGTTGAATGCTTGTTTTCTCGATTATTTCTAAATAAAGTAGTGAATTGAGAATATTTAACTTTATGATTACCCAAAAGAAAACAAATTCTTATTTTCTTTTAGGTAAAATATCTTACAACTCAACAAATTAAATGGTACTGTGTTGAACATTTATCTTAAAATTTGCAGACTAATTAATATAATTAAATGAAGAGAATTATTTTCCTGTTACTGCTTTCATCCGTGTTGTTTAGCTGTAAACACAAGGATAACAACCTGCCTACCGTTGCTTTTGTAGATGCCTTTGAGGACAATACCATCGTCCAAGCCAAGACGGGTTTCTTTGATGCGTTGAAAAAAAATGGCTACTCCGAAGACCAAAAAACCATCAATGTAATTTATAGGAATGCACAAGGCAATATTCCAACGTTGACGCAGATAGTTAAATACTGCATCTCGCAAAATCCCACGTTGATAGCTACTTGCCCTTCACTATCTACCATTGCAGCCATTCAAAACACCAAAGACATCCCCGTATTCATGATGGTGTCCCCTACCCCAACACTCATGAAAGTTACAGATAGTAACCGCAACCCTCCTGCCAATTTGTTTGGGGTGTCGGAAGAATTGGGTTACATAGATACTTCGTTTGCATTAATCAAACAATTGGTAAAGCCTAACAGTGGCAAGCTAACGGTGGGGATGATATACAACCAATCAGAACCCCAATCGGTGGAAGCACTAAAGCGCATCAGTAGCTTGGCAAAGCAGTTGGATTTGAACCTCGTCTCCTTACCCGTAAACAGTTCTGCCGATGTGCAATTGGTTACCCAATCGTTGCTAACCAAACATATAGATGCCTTCTTTGCCAATCCTGATAATACAGTATTTAGTTCGTTCGAGACTATCATTAAGACTTGTGATAATGCCAAAGTACCTGTGTTTACCAGCGAAGCAGGGTTGGTTTCGCGTGGGGCAGTAGCGGCTTATGGGGCAGACATGTATCAATGGGGGTATCAATGTGGGTTACAGGCGGCACTGTATTTACAAACTAAAAGTACGAGCAATATTCATTGGGACCTGGTAAAAAGCCATGGCAGTGTTTATAATGCTAAGGCAGCAGCAGCATATCATATCAGCTTACCTGCTAGCTTTGTTCCATTAAAATAAGGACTTACACTAAGGGAATGAGGAAGAGATTAACCACAAGGGTCACAATGAAAACGACACAATGTACACGATTAAACCTGCTGTCTTTTTGTGAAATCCTTAGTGTACTTTGTGGTCAAGCCTTGTGCCCTTTGTGGTAAACAACAACATAAACTATGGAGTTTTATTTAACTGCTCTGATGATTGGAATATGCCTCTCGACTATGTCGCTCGGCATATTCATCACCATGAAAATATTCAAGATACCAGACATCACCACCGATGGTAGTTATACTTTGGGTGCAGTAGTTACTGCCTTGTTGCTTCCCTGGCAGTTAAATCCTTTCCTGGCAATCCCTATCACGTTAATTGCAGGCGGGGTAGCAGGTGCATTAACGGGCATCGTACATACTAAACTTAAAATAGATGCTTTACTCGCAGGGATATTGGTAATGACTGCTTTGTATTCTATCAATCTAAGTTTATTAGGCCGATCAAACATTCCACTAATAAACATCAAAACAATATTCTCCTACTTTCATCCATTTAATAAGGAAGTGTATGATGGATTGATGATGGCAACCTTGATAGTCACAATCATTATATCCTTATTAGCTTATTTATTAAAAACAGACTTTGGAATAGCGATGCGCGCCACAGGCAACAGCGACTCTATGACAAGGGCATTGGGTATTAATAACGATAAGATGAAGATAATAGGGTTGGCAATAGCCAACTCACTCACTGCCTTTAGTGGCTATTTAGTGGCACAGTACCAGAACTTCACAGACATAAATATGGGTATCGGCATCGTTATTACCGGGTTGGGTTCGGTACTTATATCAAGTGCTATCATCAATTGGTTGGGCGTTGCAAACATCTGGATACAGTTATTATGCGTAGTTATCGGCTGTGTTATCTTTCAGATGGTATTGGCCGTCACACTATCTTTAGGCATCGATCCTAATATGCTTAAACTCGTTACCGCCATCTTTGTTTTATTAATTGTGAGCCTACCAAAGTTTCTAGGGAGGGCAGCCGCATGATAGCATTAAGTAATATCAATAAGGTTTTTAATAAGGACAAAGACAATGAAGTGGTTGCCATTAAGTCTCTTTCATTAACTATAAATGAAGGCGAATATCTAACCATTGTTGGTTCTAACGGTTCGGGTAAAAGTACCTTATTAAACATTATCTCTGGTGCCGAGATGCCCACAAATGGCACCATTACTATAGAAGGTACGGATGTAACCAAGATGCCAGAATATAAAAGGAGCAAATGGATAGCCCGTGTATTTCAAAATCCCTTAAGTGGTACAGCCCCCGATTTAAGCATCATAGATAACTTCCGGTTGGCAGCACTCCGTACCCAATCACGCGGGTTGACAATTGGGGTAAATGCATCTTTTAAAAAGAAAGTAAAGGATAGAATTGCCACCCTGGGAATGGGGTTAGAGAACAAGACAGAACAACCTATCGGCACATTATCAGGTGGACAACGGCAAGCATTAACGTTATTGATGGGGGTGATGGACGAAACAAAGATTTTGTTGTTGGATGAACCTACCGCTGCCCTCGATCCTCGTAGTGCAGACATTATCATGAAGACGGCTGATGTACTCATAAAAGAACATAACCTGACGGCGATATTAATTACGCACAACCTTAAGTATGCTCATCAATACGGTAATAGATTGATACAAATGAGTGAAGGAGTAATTACCAAGTCTTTGGATAGTCAACAAAAGCTAGCCCTCCCCTTGACTGATTTATTTGCGTGGTTTATATAATTCTTCCTAAAATCATTACGAGTTGAATAACCAGCACCAATAAGTTGGTGAATAATATCCATTGGGGTACACTAACTTTTATCTTTCTGATCCTATAAAATAACCATAAGCCATTAAATAGTATATTTAAAAGGAACGCTCCCCCCCACCCTAGTATGATAATATTTGCGTTGATATCCTGATTGCCAATAAAGTCCTTCGTGTGTCTTACCAACTCGCAATACAGAAACAATACATTGCAGATAATAGCTACTCTTCCGATAAATAAATGTAAATGCGTACGCATAAGTGGTATTGAGAATGAAAAATAGCATTAATTTGCCGACTAATAAAACAATGATAATGAAGAAATTGAATTGGAAAGCATTATTGCCCCATATTGTTGCCGTATTAACATTCTTAATCCTGTCGGTTATTTATTGCAAACCAGCGCTCGAAGGTAAAGTAGTAGAACAACACGACGTGCAACAATGGAAAGCAATGTCTCATCAATCAACAGAATTTAAAGAGAAGAATGGCTATTTCCCTTTATGGACGAACAGTATGTTTTCGGGAATGCCTGCCTACCAGATAGAAATCGCTAGTAGAGACCCTGCTTTGATTACGGTTTATTATTTCCATGAATTGTTTACACTAGGCTTGCCAAAACCCGCCTATTATCTATTCTTCTGTGCACTAGGTTTATACTTCCTAGCGGTTGTAATGAGCGTAAACCCTTGGCTGGGTATTGCAGGGGGTATAGCGTACGCTTATTGTTCCTACGACCCTATTATTATTACAGCAGGTCACGATACTAAACTTTTGTCTATTGCTTATGCGCCTGCTATCCTTGCTTCTTTGCAACTACTTTTCAAAAAGCGTTATTGGATTGGAGGCATTGCACTCCTTATAACTACTACCGGATTGTTTTACCAAAGTCACCAGCAGATAGCTTACTATACCTTGCTGATGGGATTAATCATGTTTTTGCCTTTTATTATCAAAACCATAAAAGAAAAAGAATATAAGCATTTGTGTTGCACCCTGCTATTAGCAATTGGTTGTAGTATAGTAACACTGTTAACTGTAGCCAACAGCTATTTCCCTACCTACGAATATTCCAAAGAAACAATGAGAGGAGGCGGTAGTGGATTAACATTGGGTAGTACAGATAAAAAGAATAAAACTGCTGGCGGACTAGACAAAGACTACGCATTTAGATGGAGCTATGGCATTGGCGAAACAATAACATTGATAGTACCCAATGCGTATGGCGGAGGTAGTTCTACAACTTTTGGCGATGACTCTAAAGTTGCCAACCTCTTGCAAAATACTAGTGAAATACCACAGAATGCAGTGCAACAGTTATATCAGGCTGCCTCTGCCTATTGGGGGGATCAACCAGGTACTTCTGGTCCGGTTTATCTAGGCGCTTTCATCTGCTTCCTAGGCTTAGCTGGTTATATTTTATCCAAGAATAAAAACAAATGGTGGCTATTAGCCATTACTGTATTTGGGATCATACTTGCATGGGGCAAGAATCTGGAAAGTGTAAACTATTTCTTATTCGACTACTTACCATTCTACAAGAAATTTAGAGCACCATCTATGTCATTGGTTATGCCACAGTTATCTGTTACCATGATGGCGATGTTGTTTGTAGGAGAATTTATGGAAACAGTAGACTCACAAGCTAAGGACTTGCAAAAGAAATACCTACAAAACCTACTTTTAGTGGCAGGTGGTACA
>CAISCV010000203.1 GCA_903883945.1 uncultured Chitinophagaceae bacterium
ACACAAATAACAGCCCTATGGTATGTGTAAACAATAGGCTAAATTTCCATTACGTTTCCAACCGTATTTGCCAATCTTCCAATATCCAATTACTATCTACCAACATCATTTGCATCAGTTCGTCTTTATTAAATTTAAACTCCAAACTCACTTCTCCCTACGTTCCAAGTACAACGTTCACGTACAACGTGCTACTTACTACTTACAACTTACAACTTACTAATAACTTCTCATGTCTATCTATCTTATTCCTATTTTCTTGCATGAAGATGCTATCGAAACAATTCCTCCTTATGTGTTGGATGCGGTAAAGCAATGCAATGTATTTTATGTAGAGAATGAAAAGACCGCACGACGTTATCTGAAGCGTCTTTGGAAAGAAATGGTGATTGATGATTATAAGTGGTATGCTATTCATAAAGCAGAAGAGCAGGTTTTACAGGGTTTTGCAAATCATATTAAAGTAGGAGATACAATAGGTATTATCAGTGAAGCAGGCTGCCCTTGTATTGCCGATCCGGGGCAGATTCTCGTAAATAAGGCACAACAATTAGGAGCCGTCATAAGGCCTTTGGTTGGACCGAGCTCTATTTTATTAGCCTTGATGGCTAGTGGTATGAATGGACAGCAGTTTCAGTTTAATGGGTATCTGCCTATTGATAATCTAGAAAGGAAAAAGGCTATAAAAGAATTAGAAAACTATGCTACTAAAAACAATTGCACACAGATATTCATAGAGACTCCTTTTAGGAACAATCAATTGATAAAAGAAATACTACAAACCTGTAAAGAGACTACCCAACTTTGTATAGCAGTAGACATAACAGCGCCATCAGAATTAATACAAACAAAAACCATTAAACAGTGGAATTCACAAGCAGTTGACTTTCATAAACGGTTGGCAATTTTTCTTATTAAGGCTTAATTCATACACAAAAGAAAGGGAGTAAATTTCAAACTGAAATTTACTCCCTTTCTTTTGTATTATAAATAGACTAGTTAGACGTTAAGCCTGCTAACAAGTATTCCTGGTTTAATCTAGCAATGTTTGAAAGTGAAATTTCTTTCGGACAAGTAGCTTCACAAGCACCTGTGTTGGTACAAGCACCAAATCCTTCCTTGTCCATCTGAGCCACCATATTTACCACACGACTCTGACGCTCGGGATCTCCTTGTGGTAACAAAGCCAGATGAGAAACCTTTGCACTCAGGAACAACATGGCACTACTGTTTTTACAAGCGGCTACACAAGCACCACAACCAATGCACATAGCTGCTGCAAAAGAAGCATCCGCATCGTTTTTATTGATTGGAAGCGAGTTGCCATCAACTGCATTACCCGTATTTACACTCACATAACCGCCTGCTTGTATAATACGGTCAAAAGCAGTTCTGTCTACCACTAAGTCTTTCAATACAGGAAAAGCTTGTGCTCTCCAAGGCTCTACTGTGATGGTATCGCCATCGTTGAATGCCCTCATGTGTAACTGGCAAGTAGTATTTGCTTGCCAAGGTCCGTGTGGTTTTCCATCTATATACATAGAACACATCCCACAGATACCTTCACGGCAATCGTGGTCGAAAGCAATTGGTTCTTTGTCTTCTTGAATTAATTGTTCGTTTAATACATCAAACATTTCCAAGAAAGACATCTCTTGAGAAATATCTTTTACTTGATAAGTTACAAACTCACCATTTGATGTGGTATTTTGCTGACGCCAAACTTTCAGTGTAAGATTTATGCCTTTGTGTTCCATATACTCGATTTACCAATCCCGGAGGAATGCTGTATTTTAATATATTTTATAATAAGAGGTTGCCCTCCTTGTATTATTTATTTGTAATTACGTTGACTTGGTTTAATCACATCATAAACCAACGGTTCTTTTACCAATTTCCAATCGCTATCACCTTCATATTTCCAAGCTGCTACGTACATATAGCCTGCATCGTCACGTAAGGCTTCTCCTTCTGGAGTCTGGTATTCTTCTCTGAAGTGACCACCACAGCTTTCGTTTCTATCCAAAGCATCTTTACACATTAATTCTCCTAGTTCGATAAAGTCGGCCACACGGTTTGCTTTATCTAGTTCGGTATTCATTTCATTAATGCCTCCAGGTATTTTCACATCACTCCAGAATTCTTTCTTTAAAGCTTGTATTTCAGCAATTGCTTCTGTAAGACCTTCTGCATTACGTGCCATACCACACTTGTCCCACATAATTTTACCCAAACGTTTGTGGAAGCTTTCAACGCTTTGTTTACCGTTGATGTTCTTTAGCGTACTGATTCTATCGCTCACTTCTTTTTCTGCTTCTACGAATGCAGGATGATCAGTAGAGATAGGCTTATTGTAGATTTCATCTGCCAAGAAATTACCAATGGTGTACGGGATAACAAAGTATCCATCAGCTAACCCTTGCATCAATGCACTTGCACCTAAACGGTTGGCACCATGATCGCTAAAGTTGGCTTCTCCTAGTGCATACACACCTGCTAGAGTAGTTTGCAATTCATAATCTACCCACAAGCCACCCATTGTATAGTGAACCGCAGGATAAATACGCATTGGCACTTCATAAGGGTTTTCGCCAGTAATCTTTTGATACATATCAAACAGGTTACCATATTTCTCCTTTACTACTTCTTTACCTAAGGCAATTATCTCTTCTTTAGAAACATTCTCTAATCCTTTCTTGCTTACTTCTATCTTGCCATAACGCTCGATAGCCGCAGCATAGTCTAAATAAACCGCTTGTTTACTAGTACCAACGCCATAACCCGCATCGCAACGTTCTTTTGCTGCACGGCTTGCCACGTCTCTTGGAACTAGATTGCCAAAGGCAGGATATCTTCTCTCTAAGTAATAATCTCTTTCTTCTTCAGGTATATCGGTTGCTTTTCTGGTCTCACCTAGTTTTGCAGGTACCCATATACGACCATCATTACGTAAGCTTTCACTCATCAAAGTCAGTTTGCTTTGGTGATCTCCACTTACTGGAATACAAGTTGGGTGTATTTGTGTAAAGCAAGGATTTGCAAATGCAGCTCCTTTACGGTGCGCTTTCCATGCAGAGGTAACATTACTGCCCATGGCGTTAGTAGACAAATAGAATACGTTGCCATATCCACCAGTGCACAACAAAACGGCATTACCAAAGTGACGTTCTAGTTTTCCAGAAATCAAGTCACGAGCAATAATACCTTGCGCTTTTCCATCAACCATTACAATATCCAACATTTCATGGCGTGAATACATCTTCACATTACCCAATGAAATCTGTCTTTCTAATCCTTGATAAGCACCTATCAATAATTGCTGACCAGTCTGACCTGCAGCATAAAATGTACGTTGTACTTGTGTACCACCGAAGCTACGGTTGCTTAACAACCCACCATATTCCCTTGCAAATGGAACACCTTGTGCCACACATTGGTCAATGATGTTTCCACTCACTTCACTCAAGCGGTGCACGTTTGCTTCTCTTGCACGATAGTCACCCCCTTTAATGGTATCATAGAACAAGCGAAAAACGCTGTCCCCATCGTTCTGGTAGTTTTTAGCGGCATTAATACCACCTTGAGCAGCGATAGAGTGTGCCCTGCGTGGACTATCCTGAAAACAAAATGCTTTTACTTTATACCCCAACTCGCCCAAGGTAGCAGCAGCGGAGGCACCCGCCAAACCTGTACCAACTACTATTACTTCTAGTTTGCGCTTGTTGGCAGGATTCACCAATTTACAATGTCCTTTATAATCTGTCCATTTGTCGTCTAACGGACCTGCAGGAATCTTTGCGTTTAGCATTGTATCTGTTATTTTAGATTAAAATTATTTATTGACCTAATAAAGACAATTCTTTTACAAAATTGTTTTTTGGTATTATTAGTTTATCCAACCAAAGTAGAAACTCAAAGGCATCAAAGCAAAAACAAGTGGAACGATAACAGCAAAGCCATAACCTAGTGTAGTAAAAATGGCATTGTATCTTTTATTATGTACACCAATTGTTCTGAATGCACTCTGAAAGCCGTGTGCCAGATGATAACCCAATGAAAGGCATCCCAAAACATAGATGATTACGACCAACAAATTGCTGAAAACTTCTTGCATTTTGGCATATAAATTAATTTCTTCACCCAACAAAAAGCCTTGGTTTGCACGGTTAGGCAACCAAAAGTTATACAAGTGGAGGCATAAAAACAACAAAATGATGGTGCCTAAAAGACCCATACTTCTGCTGTACCATTTACTACCCTTGCTGTAACTTACTGCATAACCAACAGTACCTCTTTTGCTTCTGTTGGATAGTTCTAACATTAAACCTTGAATAATGTGAAGGATTAATCCGGCAAACAATCCAATTTCTAGTATACGAGGCACCACATTGTTGCCCATAAAGTGCGCTCCGGCATTGAACATAGTACCATTATCGTTTGCCCAAATACAAGCATTCAAACCAACGTGTACTATTAAAAATAAAATAAGGAAGATTCCGGTAAAACTCATTACCAACTTTTTACCAACTGATGATGTAAAGACTTCTTTCCAGGTCATTGAGGAGAATTTTGTTTAGCGGCTGCAAATGTAGTGATACTCTAAAATAAATTTTCGTATTTAGAAATGTTTATTTTACGATAACGATGTAAGGGAGTGGTATGTTACTAATTTTAAGAGTGAAAAAGTAGCTAAACTCTCTACTTTGATAGCAATATCCCATACATTAATAGCAATTCCAGATAATTTGATAGTGCAGGCATCCCTCATCATGCTACAATTAGAATTGTTGGAATCTTGGTGTTGTGCTGTAGCAGGTGTTTGGTTGGGTAATAGAATCAATTAAAATAGTTCTTTCCTAACACTACACCACTAATTTTGGTAGTAAATCTTCTTTTATTATGATTCATATCAGTTTTACCTATACTTTTAACTGCCACATTTGCAAGCAGGAAAATTACTTTCCAATGAAAGGGCTTTAATAGGAATTATTTATGAGTAATGCAATTTATATAGCCACCAACCAACCATATAGTGGCAAATCGGTGATGGCATTGGGATTATTGAATATGCTTTCTGGCAAAACAAAGAAAGTTGCTTATTTCAAACCCATTATTTACAGACCCAATGAAAAAGAAGCAGATGCGCATATACAAATGATAGCAGCGCACTTTAAAATAAATACCCCATACGAAGATATGTATGCCTTTACGAGGGAGGAAGTGTTGCAATATCGGGCCGCAGGCAATGATGCTTTTGTGATTGATACGATAATAGAAAAATTTAAGAAACTAGAGGAGGAAAACGACTTTGTAGTGGTAGAAGGAACCGATTTTCTAAAAGATGGGGTATCATACGACTTCGATGCCAACCTCGTAATAGCCAAGAACCTAGGCATTCCTGTTATTATTTTGGTGAGTGCAGATAAATCTGATGACGAATCGGTGGTGAATAACCTATTGGCTGTTTGCAAAAGCTTTGGAGATAAAGATATTCAGGTATTGGCAGCCGTAATCAATAAAACAGGTGCGGAAAAAATTGACTCATTAAAGGCATTACTCAAAGAATCATTACCCAAAGAGATTCTTCTAAGCATTATTCCTGCGGATAAGAACCTCGATAATCCTACGATGAAGGAAATTACAGAATCTATTGGGGGTACTGTGCTGCTAGGGAAGGAAAGTTTGAGCAATCAGGTAGATCATTCTATAGTGGGTGCCATGCAATTGAATAATTTATTACTGAGATTGAAACCAAACACCCTGATTGTTACACCCGGTGACCGAGGCGACATCATTTTGGCTGCGATGCAGGCGAATATTTCAACCAATTACCCAAAAGTAGCAGGATTGATTTTAACGGGGGGCTTAAAACCAGATGAACCCATCATGCGTGTAATAGAAGGGCTGGATACCGTTATTCCTGTAGTGGAAGTGCAGACTGGTACATTCGAAACGGTTACTAACATCAGTAAAACACCGTCTAGAATTAGTGTAGATAACAGCAGAAAAATATCTTTGGCTATTAATACCTTCGATAAATATGTAAATGCTGCAGGGTTAGAGGAGAAGATTAAGACGTTCCATACATCTGGCATTACGCCGCACATGTTTCAATACCAGATGGTTAAAAGAGCTAAGAGTCATAAGAAACATATTGTGCTGGCCGAGGGCAATGACGACCGTATTTTGACTGCAGCAGCTAAATTGTTGCAACAAGATATTGTTACACTCACTATTTTGGGTGATAAAGAGGAGATAAACAGTGCCATGAGGCGACTTAACTTGAGTTTCCCTACCGAAAACCTCACTATCATTAATCCATTGAAATCCAATGAGTTTGAACGATATGCAGAAACGCTGTATGAACTACGAAAAGCCAAACATGTTACGTTGGAAATGGCAAGAGATATGATGGGAGATGTATCTTATTACGGTACCATGATGGTTTATCTCGGTGAGGCAGATGGGATGGTTTCGGGTGCAGTACATACCACCCAACATACCATACGACCTGCGTTGCAGTTTGTGAAAACGAAGCCAGGAATCAACACCGTTTCCTCAATATTCTTTATGTGTTTAGAAGACAGGGTATCTGTCTTTGGCGATTGTGCCGTAAATCCCAATCCTACAGCAGAACAGTTGGCAGAGATAGCCATTTCGGCTGCTGAAAGTAGCATTGCCTTTGGTATTGAACCACTGATTGCTATGTTATCGTACTCATCCGGCACTTCCGGAGTAGGTGAAGACGTAGACAAGGTGAGAACTGCAACGGAATTGGTAAGAAAGTTGCGTCCCGACCTAAAGGTAGAAGGTCCTATACAATATGACGCCGCTGTAGACCCTGTGGTGGGAAAACAAAAGATGCCAAACTCTCCTGTTGCGGGGCAAGCAAGTGTATTAATATTTCCAGACCTCAATACCGGTAACAATACCTACAAAGCCGTGCAAAGAGAAACCGGTGCTTTGGCAATTGGACCGATGTTACAAGGATTGAACAAACCCGTGAACGACCTTAGCAGGGGTTGCACGATAGAAGACATTTTTAATACAGTAGTAATAACGGCGATACAGGCGCAATAGAAGTTGTAAGTCATAAGTAATAAGTGGTAAGTTTAAGCAATTGACCTATACTTACTACTTATTACTTTGATATTCATAACTCATAACTAATTACATGGTACAGATTTTTGTTGTTAATTGTGGTAGCAGTTCTATTAAGTATCGGTTAATTTCTATGCCGGATGCTACGTTGGTTTGCAGTGGTTTGGTAGAAAGAATAGGTGCAAGCGGAACTACACTCATTCATAAGATTTATAAGAAGGATGGGGAGTTCGTGGTGAATAAAGAACTGGAAACAGGCGATCATGGCGAAGCATTGGCAGCGGTAGTCAATGTTATGATTGATAAGGAATCGGGCGTCATCAGCTCGGCAGATGAGATAAATGTGATAGGTCACAGGGTATTGCATGGGGGAAGGGCATTTTCTGAAACAGTGTTTATTGATGACGCTGTGAAAGCACAGATAAAGAAATTATTTCCATTAGGGCCCTTGCATCTGCCCGCCAATTATACCGGGATTGAAGTAGCAGAAAAGCTATTTCCGAAGGCAAAGCAGGTGGCTGTGTTCGATACGGCTTTTCACCAGACCATTCCACCCGTTGCGTATAAATATGCCATCAGTGATGAGTATTATGAAAAGAATGGCGTGCGGGTTTATGGTTTTCATGGTACCAGTCATAAATATGTTTCGGAGAAAGCTGCGGCTTACTTAGGTAATCCAAAGGCAAAGATCATCACTATTCATTTAGGTAATGGCTGTAGCATGGCAGCTATTGATGCAGGAAAATGTGTAGATACTTCTATGGGCTTGGGACCGTTGAGTGGGTTGATAATGGGGACTCGTTGTGGGGATATTGATGCATCTGTCATCTTTCATATCATGGAACGGACAGGGATGGCTGCGGAGGAATTGCAGAATGTGCTGAATAAGAAAAGTGGAATGCTGGGATTATGTGGATATAGTGACATGCGTGATGTGAAAGCAGCCATCAAGAACGGAAGCGAACCGGCAGCATTGGCGTATGAGATGTATGCCTACAGAATAAAGAAATATATAGGCTCCTATGTAGCTGTATTAAATGGGGTCGATGCCATTGTGTTTACCGGTGGGATAGGAGAGAATGATGGCGCGATGAGGGCTTTAGCAGTAAAAGATTTAGACTTTTTAGGGATTACTTACAATGAAAGCTTAGCAAAACATTCACTCGAAGGGATTACTGAATACCAAGAACTATCTTCCAAGATAAAAGTATTGGTAGTGCCCACAAACGAAGAACTGGAAATAGCAAAACAATGTTATGAATTGTCGAAGGGGAGGGGATAAACCTCAGCCATTTTTCACTTCTGTTATATTTACACCTCATCAAGGTCTGTAAATCTGTATAAAACAAAAAGTACAGCCACCACTCTTAGGTAGTAACTGCACTTTTAATGTGCTGTGATATAATCCCATTTATAGCAACCTCCCCTTCACATTTGCCTCTGATACTTTTGCCAACTCACATATCTCTATGATTGTAGCTCCGTTATCCCTGTAGCTGTAGAAGTGGTTTTCGCTTAATAGTATGTACTCCCATACCTTATTCATCCTTTTTTCGACGGCAACCTTATTAATCTTGCTGCACCAAGCCAATGTTGCCAATTGCTTTTGTTTTACATTATCATCGTTTATTTTATCTTGTCCTTTAGTTTCTATGATGTATGCCTTATCCGTTGTTATTACTATAAAGTCAGGATGATATATTGACAATAAACCATCGTTTCTCATATAGGTAATGAATACAAAAGAATGTTGGTGTTCTAGTATTTTTAAAAAACTTACCACTTCGCTGTCGCTATCAGCATAAAGCATAAACTCTTTTTCAAATATTCCTTTATTGGACGGATAAGCCAATTGTGTGTAGATAGCTTTGGTTATGGACAAAGCATATTTCTCCCGCATTTTAATAGTGGCAACAGATGAAAACCAAACCTTCTCAACCTCAGCTTCTGTAACATCTACATGCTGTTGCATTTCATAAATTGCCTTGCCTATTTCTTTTACTATATGGTCTGTCACAATCCCATTTTGTGCTAGTAGTATCTTGTAATTATTATCTTCAAATGGATTGAAAGGCTGTCCAAACAATTTCTCCTTTATGTATTTATCCAATAATTGAATTACTTGAATTTGATTTACCTGCATTACAGGCATTGGCTTTGTTTTCCGTTCACTCACTTTCTCCATCCTATTAGTTACCGTATGCAGAAGCTTTTGCAGATATTCATTATAACTTTTGGCAGTAAATAAACTTGCAGATACCACATAGTTACCAAACCTTGTTTTTACCGTCAACTCTTCCGAATAAAACGCTTCCCCATCTTTCCCTAGTATCTTCTTCAGTTGCGCCAGATCATAAGAAGTAAAAGGCAACAAGGTATCTATTGAGATATTCCCAGGTGTCATTTCTTCTTGTGCTTCTTGCACAATCATTGGCCAATAAATATCGTATTCTTCATAATTTTCTTTTAGTCCTACAGTTATTAAATCACCCAATACTTGACCTCCTGTTTTCGGGTCATCCTCCAATTCGCCAGCCAAGCCCTCTGCCAATAAATCTTCATAAAAAGCAATGAATGCAGGATGTTCAACAATTGCCAATATATCAAGGTACGATGCAGGCTCTCTTTTCAACTCCAATAGATTTCTTCTACTTTCAATCTTTATGTCTTCATAGTCTTTCTCACGCCACATCAATCTTAATCCTCTTCCTATTGTTTGCTCTAATAATATGGGTGCAGTAGTCGCCCTTAGTGGAACAATTACACATATATTGTTTACATCAAACCCTTCTCGCAACATGAGAACTGATATAATGACTTTAGGCTTGTCGTATTTATCTACATTGAATAGTTTTTGCTTTATTATCTGCCATTCTGCTTTAGGTATTTCACCGCTTCTGTTGCTATCTACCCTTGTTATATCATCTTCACTCAATCCTTCTGCCTTCAGAAATTCTTCCACATAAGGACTTACAGATGTATCCTCACACACTACAAGCATCTTTGGGTATTTGTCTGAAATGCCTTCCTTATCTTGTGTAAACTCAGTAAAATGTTTCTCAAGTATTTTTAGCTTACTTAATCCTGCCCGTAGCATCAGTATTTGTCCGTCGCTCAGTCCAATTACTTTTTTATTGGCATCTCGTATTGCCCCAAAGTCCAAGGGCAGTTCTGCCAGCTCTTTTCGTTTGTCAATGGCAATCGTCTTTACCAATCCTTTTCTGATTGCAACTTTCAAATCGAAGTCAGAAACTATATGTGGGAAGTAATGCTTTGTTCTGTTTTGTCCACTACCTGTAACATCATAGGGGGTGGCTGAAAAGTCCATTTGTATAAATGCACTCCCTTTCTTTTCTGCTATCTTATTCAATCCTTTTTGCCATTCCACTTCTTCAACTTCGCCATACGATTTGTTTTCGTGTATATGGTGTGCCTCGTCATTCATCACCATCAAATCTGTGAGAGCGGCTAAATAGTCCAGTTCCGCACCTCTTAAATATTGCTTATCCAAGGTACTCAAATCATTGCCACCACTTGTGCCGGGTAATATGGGGAACAAATCTTTTATTACATTGGATGGATTATCCAACGCAGAGGATTCTGTTTCCTCTACATCTTCGCTTCCCATAAACAAATGCCAGTTGGTAATAGCAATAATCCCTTCACCTGTTATTTTACTGCCTATCTCTTCTTTCTTTACAACATTGTTTTGAATGAACCCAAAAACATCTTCCTTATAAGCATGAGGAATAAACAAATCCTGGAACTTATAGAAATCACTTTGTTCAAATACCCTTTCCTGGTTATTATTTTCTTTTCCAAGATAGGCATCCAAAATTCTTTCGTAAACAATAATGCCTGGTGCTACCAACAGAAAGTTCTTGGTATAGTTACCTGTTTTGGCTTCTTCATATTTGGCATTCAGCAATTGCCAAATCAATAAGGCGTGCATCACCCAAGTTTTACCAGTTCCCGTTGCCATCTTTATGGCATACTTAGGGATTTCGTATTTCGTTTTCACCAATTCATTGGCTCTCATCTCCGCCAACAATTCGGGGGCAACTGACAAATAAAAATCCTTTACGGTCTTCAACCCTAGCACTTCGTGCAGATAAATGACATTTAAGATACTTTGCTGTTGCCCCTCGTGAAAGTTCACGGGTCTCGTTTCGGTATAGGGTGGTAAGAACCAATACTTAATCAAGTCCTTGGTTACAGGCGTTACCGCATTCATCAAACTGCCATCTGCCAACGCTTCGTTTGCTTTTGCGGTTACGGCGTTTGCCAGTTTAATGGGTATATCCCTTGTTCCTATATTAGTTGCATTCATGTTTATTTGTTTTTATCTTTCAAAGACCCGTCAGGTTTTCAAAACCTGACGGGTCTAACCACTCTTAAATCTTTTCTATTACCACACTTTCAAATCCAAAAACATCCACTGCTTTTACGCATACGATGCGGTTGCTTTTCTTTTGCACAGTAAGTGTTGTGGTAGTGATACAATGATAAGGGTCGGTATCGTTTGCCGTATTTTCTCTGTAATCCTGCCATTGGCTACGGAATATTTCCCCATCATAGTCTGTATCTATGCTCCAGTATTCTATCAGTGCCAACGGGTCTTTGGCTATTATCTGTTGTAGCTTTTCTTTGTCCTTATCATCAAGGGGAATATTATCAGGCGAAAGCAGTATGTAGTTTTCAAGCGTTACGGTTATAGTTTCCTCTTCTGGTTGATTGCCCTTGTCCTTAGTTATTGGCTTGATAGTAAGGTATTGCAAGCTGCTAAAACGCACACTGCCATCCTTTGCCATCTTCTCATACCCCTTTTTGCTGCCGAGTTTATCTAGCAAATCGGGCGGGATAACCAATACTTCCACATCTGCCTTGTGTTGTATGATGGCTTCGGATATGTCGTAGGCAAAGTTCCAGCCCAGTACAATTACCTTGTTCCAGTTACCGCCAAGGAAAGAATTTTTTAGTTCTGCAGCACGTTTTACGGTTGCTTTACCAGTTAGTTTGCCCGGACTATCTACCAATATTAAAGTCTTGTCTTTGGTATAACCTAAGTTTCTGCCAGTTGCCTGATCCTCGGTAAAAGGAATTGCCCCAAACAAACTGATGATTATTTGGCTAAGGTCTCCTACACGTTTGTACATCTTGCTACTGGCGAAAGCTTCTTTTTGGTAATCGCCTACACTTTGATAGAAGAATGGTTTGGCATCCATATCTATAAAGCGTTTGCGCATAACCATGGTTGACGGCTTACCAATGTCGCTCGTTATCCATCTTCTACCTAATCTTTCAGCAACTGCTGCAGTTGTACCACTGCCGCCAAAAAAGTCGGCTATTAAAGAACCTTCATTTGTACTACATTTAATAAATCTTTCTAATAAGGCCTCTGGCTTTTGAGTATCATAATTTAAAGCCTCCTTACTCCACGAACCAATGTTTTTAACCTTCTCGTCATTCCATATACTTTGTAATGGTAAGCCAGGCATATCATCTAAAAACCTTTTAAAGCGAGGAAAATTATTCTTAGTCCAGAAGATTCTGCCCTGAGCTTCGAGTTCATCCAATCTATGTGGTGGATAACGCCAGGGGCGAGTTATTCCTTTCCATTCATATTCTTTATTTACACCTTTATGACCAACTAAATCACTTGACATAAATAACTTCCCATTATCATCTTTATACTTATAATATTGATCAATATACTCTTTTGTGTAAGCCGTGTATTGTGTATTGAAAATATAACTATTCTCATTTTTATGATAGTAAAAAATTGTCTGATGGATGTTCCCGTAAGTCTTATTGTTAGCGTGTGCAGAAGTAGATTGCCATATTAATTCACTATCAAAGTTTTCCTTACCAAAAACATCATCTAAAAGAATTTTCACATAATGTGCAATATGCCAATCGATATGTACATAAATGCTACCCTTGTCGCTTAATAATTCCCGCATCAAAACCAAACGGGGATACAACATTTTTAGGTAACTAACCGTACCATCTTTCCATGTATCTGCATAGGCAAACTGCTCTATTACGGTGGGCTTTTGGGCAAGGTCTGCACCTGGTAGTTTCACGCTTGTACGGTAATCAGCCTTACTATCAAAAGGCGGATCAATATATATCAGGTCAATCTTTCCCCGCATACTTGGCAAACCGCTTTCAGGGTCTCCAGCCAATAGGTTTTGCATCACCAATAGGTTATCGCCATACACGAGCCTGTTTACCCACTCTGCCTCTTGATGTATGGATAATTTTGCTTGTTTCGCTTGCAAACCAAATAAGTGCATCTGTTCGGGGCTAGCATCTATTGTAGTTGTTTTTTCTTTGGGATTGGGAATTGTACCTTTAAACAGACCGCTAACATCTTTTGCTGGTAGCACCATTTCGTTGGTTTGCAGCATCAGCTTGTTTTGTCCGCTGATGCGTTCCATTATACGTTCGGCTTCTTTCTTTCCTTCTTCTACTATCTTGGGTAATTCGTAAATGAGCGATGTGGGCATTGTACCAATAGGCTTAGTTGCCAGCAGGTACTTCGTAGGCGGTGAGTATTAATAAAAAAAAGGGGCGTGTACCTCTGCTTACTTTTCTCTTCCTCAAAGGTACCGCCAGGAACCCACACAGGATTGAAAACAGCAAAGGACACGCCTTGACGGCGCATCCCTAAGCTGTCTCTCCCTGTGTTTAAAACTGGCGGTTTTATGAGAAGAGAAACATTTAGCAACGCTAATGTTATTGTTTATCTATTTATGTTGTTGTTATGTCATTTGTATTCTATTTAGCTTTTTTAACTACAATTGTTTACTAATCTACTTTTTTACCGTGTGTGTTGAACCCGGAACAGCTTGAAAGTTTTCCTTTACCATCCTTGGTAGTGTTCTAATAACCTTTGATTGATCAATGACAATCTTTGTTGTTTCAGTGGCTTTCTTTACTGTTTCCACCTTTTTATCTTCGTTATTTTTTACCTGTGTTGCCATTGTATATCTGTTTTCTTGTGAGTGAATCAAATTCCTTTGCTATTTCCTTGTAATTTATTATTTCAATTTTAGATGGTTTTGCATCTACAGGATAGAAGTTAATTATTCCAATACAAATTATATAGGGCATTAATGCCCTGAGCAAATTTACAAATGCTTTGTAATAATATTTACCTTTATCCTCAAACAATTTTCGATTATTAGTTACTGATTCTTCTAATTCGTTTAAATAGCTTGATTTTATATACTCGTTGATTGTATTCTCATCTTCTGTAGCAAGCAACACTTTGTACTGTTGATAAGTGTCTTTATAGAAACTCTTAGGTTCGTTCATATATGCTACATCAAGCGGTTTTAAAAGGAAGTAGCTATTAAATAGGGATACACCCAAAAGAATTAAAAAAGCAATTGTCAAGAGAATGTAGAAGATATAAAGAATGTTCACATCTTTATATCTTTCAAAAGGAAACTTCATGACCTGAATAAAGAAAACAAACACAACTGAGTAAATAACTATCAGCAGGTTGAACTTATCAAGTGTTTTTTTATAGTTTTCATAATAGAAAGCCAAGAACTTTTCATTCTCTTCTATTTGGGTGTCAATGTCAAGAAAGTTTTTCATAAATACATTTAAGCCGATTATTTAAAAGAGAAACATTTAGCAACGCTAATGTTGTTGTTTATCTATTTATGTTGTTGTTATGTCATACTTAAAAATTTGTCTGCAAAATAAGGGATTGGAAAAGAAAACGAGTTATTTAAAGTATGTTGATTGTATAATAACTGTTTAGTACTTATCTTCGCCCTGTTAAAAATAATTGGACTGGGGTGTCCCCGATCGGCAAAAAGCTCAACGAAAGTTGGGCTTTTTGTTTTATGGGAATATCTTAATACCATATCGCTTGCCATTTTTTGTATATATCTTGTTGGCAATTAAATCAAAAGCGGGGTTGGCACACGCAGAATCTATTACATAACGGGCAATTGGGTAGGCAACCAAATCTGCCAATTGCAATCCATTAATATTCTCTACCTTACTACTAAAAGTAATGGCAAGTGAATATCCTCTCAAACGTTCAGCATTTACATAACCAGTTCCCCTTGAGATTAATCGCTGAAAATGTTCCTCAAGTTTTTTATCTTCCTTTCTGCCCCGCTTTTCAATTACAATTTCTAATTCAATGTCTCGCTTATGCAAATCATCCAGAAAAAAGATAGCCCGCTCTATTATAAAAGAAAGTGAAATTTCGTAAACATCATCAGACAACCTTCCAAAACGCTGTATGTAGCTGTCCTTTTTAATGGCAGATGCAATGATGGTATATTGATGGGTTCTAATTGTTGTATTAACCTTTTCGTAAAACGATTTCTTCTTTTCTAAATCAAACAATACAGAAAACTCTTTTTCGCATTTACGAATATCACGACTGTGAAAAATGACTCTCTTGTTTTCCCAGAATGCTTGTTTGATAGCATTGAAAGATTGTCTTAGATTTTCATATTCTTCTTCAGCAATTACTACCCCACATAAAAGAAAAACAGGAAAGTCTGCGTTTACAGTTGTTAATCCGTGGTCTCCACTTTCATCTATATAGAGGTAATATTTCATTTTTATTATTTTTATGCGACCCCTCAATCAATGGAATTTAGCTTTCTCTATCTACCGAAAACAGCAAAGGATGCGTCCGTAAAGGCGCATCCTTTGCTGCTGCAACGCTAATGTTGTTATTTATCTATTTATGTTGTTGTTATTTCATTTTATTATCGTTCAAATATATTGGGTTTTAATTCATGTGGGAAAAGGAAAAGCTTAAAAGGGAAAGCGCTAATTTTTTTTCTCTACGCTACGGACTAACAAAGTCATGTTGCAGGTTGGTTGCAATGTGAGAAGTAGGGGGTGCTTGATTAACAAAAAAAGGTCAAAAGCCTTCGGTATATCAACCTCCAACTTTAAAACATTGCATACTTTAATAAATTACCCATACATTTGCAGCATGAAAATAGGATTATCATTTAGTAGCTCGTTTAGTTGGTCTTGTACCAAGCGATTTTCTATGTGATAAATTGAAATAAATAATATTACAGCCCGCTTGGATAATTCCAAGCGGGTTTTTTATTTTTGGTGCAGTAGCAAAGTTGGTCTATGCAGAGGACTGAAAATCCTCCCATGTTGGTTCGATTCCAACCTGTACCACAAAAAAGACAACATATAGTATTGTAAATTGTGCCTAATAAAAAAAAGTCAAAAGCCTTCAGTCTCACAACCTACAACTTTCAACCTCTTCTTTCGTTAATCGGTAGGAACGTAAATCGCAAGTAAACGCCCCCAACTTGCGATTCCCGTTTCCCGATCCTCCCGATTCCCTACTAACCACTAAACTGCCACCATTTCCACAGTCAAATTCATCTTCTCTCCCGCAGCAACAGTTATTATCTGTGTTTGCGGAACATACCCTGGTGCCACAAAAGTTACATGATAAGTGCCCGGCTTGAACTCGGCTATCTGTGCAACGCCAAGAATATTACTGGTGCCCACCCTAAAAAGCTCGGTGATGGTCAATGTTGCCCCTTCGATGCCATTGGTGGTGCCAACGATATAAAAAATAGCTTTCAAGATGGTGTGGTGCACGTTGCCACTAAAAACAAGGGCATTTTCTAAATCGGTTACCAGTTGCAAGTTGGCATTTGGCCCAATGGTGTATGCACCTTTTATCAGGTTTATCAACGTTTCCTTGCCGGCAGTGGCGTTTACAAAAGCAGGTTTGTACATCGCAGTTATTGTCTTTTGTGAGGTACGTGCCGCCGCAGGTGCCTTTTGTATGGTTTGCAAAAGGGTGATTTCAGTGCCAATAGAAGTTAACTGTGCAGCAGTAACCGATGTAGCAGCAATGATGGCTACTTTATTGGTGTTTAGTACCCCATAAGTGTAATTAGCCAATATAAGCATTGCATTTATTTTGCCCTTGAAACTACTGTCATTGATAGTAAAATCTTTTATCAATTGCACGTTGCCCTGTGTTTTTGCCCATTCCAATGCCAACAAACACGCAGCCTCCAACTGACTCACAACGCTTTTCCGCGCAGCCGTTTTCATTGTGGTTTTTGGCTTGGATGCCTTGGGTTGTTTTTGGGCAGAGACGCCATCGATGACACCAACATAGGCCTTAAAATTTACAATGGCGGCAAGCAATTGGATGTTGCCCACAAATGAACTGCTATAAGCTGCCAAAAACAGCAATATTTGTTGAAAAACTGAGTACTTCTCATTCTGAGGTGAGGTCATAATATTTGTTTTTAAATGAAAAATTAAAAAATTACAGAAAATATCTTGGCTAAGAGCAATGTAATCTTAGCTAAGAGCAATGTATTCTTGACCGAGAGCGATGTAATCTTAGCCGAGAGCAACATAATCTTGCTCAAGAGACATATAATCTTGGGCGAGAGCAATGTATTCTTGGCTAAGAGCAATATAATCTTAGCTAAGAGCAACATAATCTTGACTAAGAGCAATATATTCTTGCTCAAGAGAGGCATTGTTTTGGGCTTAATTCCTAAAAAAGGAATTTTCAAGCTGTATCATCTCAAAAAATTAAGGTGGGCAATGGATGGAAGATGCCAACAAAAGGATGTTGAGCAAGTATTTATGAATAGAAAAATATAAGGCAATCTTTTTCATTATGGATACATTCTGAAACGAAACTAACGCAAGCGAAAATGGAAACGTGAAAGAGTTGTTAACATGGGTGCTAATAAAAAAGAGTCTCTTGCGGTCAACCTTATAAATAACCGACGCCGTTTATATGGATGCCTTTTTTAAATAATCGTATTCAATAGCCTCAAAATATTCAGCTTTTGAAGGGTGCATAAAAGTTTTTCGTTTTATAAATTATATGACAGATGTAGAGACGCATATCAATGCGTCTTGAAAGCGAAAAAATTTTATGCACCCCTTTTGAATGATGATATTAATAATTGGTGTTTCTTTACAGCCGAAGAATTAGAATCTTCACAACTAATTATGCTTGAAACGATACTCGCTTTTAAATTACACGAACTACTTCAGCCACAATTTTATATAGATAACGGTGGTCTTTGGCTATTATTAATCATCATTTTTGCCGAAACAGGTTTGTTTGTTGGTTTCTTCTTTCCGGGAGATTCCTTATTGTTCGTAGCGGGCATTTTTAGTGATAAATTAGCGGCTTATTTGTTTGATTCAGGCAATAGTATCTTGAACTTGTTGCTAATTATTACCCTAACTGCTGTTGCGGGAATCTTAGGAAATACAACAGGCTATATGTTTGGAAAGCGTATCGGAACTTCAATGTTCGGTTGGAATGATAATATACTGTTTAAAAAGAAATACTTGTATCAAGCGCACGATTTCTATGAAAAACATGGGGGAGGAGCGGTAGTCTTTGCACGTTTTGTACCTATTGTAAGAACATTTGCTCCCATCATTGCTGGAATTGTAGAAATGGACAAAAAGAAATTCGCCTTTTACAACATTGTTGGTTGTATTGCTTGGGTAACAAGTATGCTTGCAGGTGGACATTTTCTTTATTCCTATCTTCTGAATAATTATAAATACGATTTGAAAGCGCATCTAGAAGTCATTGTACTAGGTATTGTTCTTATTACAACAGCCCCAGTAATTCTTAAGCTGGTTTTTGGCAAAATCAAGTCATCCCCCATCGAATAATAATTTATGGATAAAAAGCAGCCAGGGATATTTTCCCTGACAGTTATAGTAGGCGCACTCGGCTTTTTTGTAGATGTGTACGATTTACTATTATTTGCTATTGTACGTAAGCCAAGCTTGAAGGCTTTAGGATTATCTCCACAAGAAATATTGTCGCAGGGCGAACTGATCATCAGCATTCAGATGATAGGATTGGTAGTAGGTGGCATATTTTGGGGCATTTTGGGAGATAAGAAGGGACGTCTTAGTGTTTTATTTGGGTCTATACTTATCTATTCGTTAGCAAATATTACAAATGGCATGGTAACGAATATTACGCAATACACAATCATGCGTTTTATTGCAGGAATAGGCTTAGCCGGTGAATTGGGTGCAAGTATTACGTTGGTAAGTGAAATGTTACCCAAGGAAAAGCGCGGTATAGCTGCATCGATTATTGCAAGTGTGGGCGTATTTGGGGCAGTTACAGCTTTTTTTGTTTATAAACTATTTGGAGATTGGCGTTTATGCTATTATATCGGAGGGGGAATGGGGTTATTATTGTTGTTATTAAGAGTAAGCATTTTTGAAAGTGGATTATACGACGAAGTAAAGAAACAAAGTGTGGAAAGAGGCAACATATTGATGATTATCAATAACAAAGAGCGGTTATTGCGGTATATGAAAGGGGTTTTTATCGGTTTGCCGGTATGGTATGTGATAGGTATCCTCATTACTTTCTCTGATGAGTTTGGAAAACGCTTTGGTATTAATAACATCGATCCCGGAAAAGCCATTATGTACCAATATATAGCCATAGGTGTCGGCGATATGACGGCGGGACTACTTAGTAACTATCTAAAAAGCCGCAAAAAAGCGTTGTTTACTTTCTATGGCATCTGTACATTCTTTATAATTTTATTCTTTACACAACATGGAGGAAGTGCCAATACCATGTATCTTTTGATTGCTTGTCTTGGTTTTGGTTCTGGTATTTCTGTACTGTATATTACGATGAGTGCTGAACAATTTGGGACTAATTTGCGCGCAACAACAGCAATTTCCATTCCAAATGTGGTACGAGGATTTCTGCCATTGATGATTTTGTTGTTTAAAGGGATACGTTCTTTTACCAATGATAACTATTTATTGAGTGCAGAATTAGTAGGGATAATAGTGATGTTGATGGCAGTTGTTTCAGCCTATTATACCAAAGAAACCTTTGGACTAGATATGAATTTTATAGAGGAATAGGGGAGGGGCACTTATTTACTTAGCTATAATTACTTTGATGTGTGATTGAATTATAAACATAGTATTTTACAATAAGGAGCATAAAGGAAGAAAACACCAAGAACATAAACACCTTGATAGATGATTTTATGTTCTTGGTCTTATCACCTTTGCATTTTAAATTATCCGTTATTCAGTTTTAAACCCAACCACCTTGCCACCAAATTGCTGGATCCAAAAGTAATCAATAGAATTGTTAATGAACTTGATGGCATTAATATGGCCGCAATCAATGGAGAGAGTGTACCCTGAACAGCGAAGAATATACCGATCAGATTGTACACGATAGATAAAACAAAACTTGCCATTATAATGTGTTTATTAGCACGGCACATCTGAATAAAGCGATAAAGGTTGGGCAATTGTTTTGCTTCTATGATAGCATCGCTAGCTGGGGTGAAATTATTACAGTCCTCTGCTACTGCTATGCCTGCATCACTTTTCTTTAAAGCGCCTGCATCATTTAAACCATCACCAATCATCATTACCTTACGCCCATTATCCTGCAATGCAGTAATGTAATTCAGTTTATTTTCGGGTTGCTGGTGAAATAATAAGGTCGCATTATCTCCCACTATATTTTTTAGATTCTGTGTTTCTCCATCATTATCTCCCGAGATTACAGAGAGGGGATAATCGGACTTTAACTGCGTTATCAACGTAGAGATATGCTTACGATAATGGTTATGAAAAACGAATTGTCCAAGCAATTTACCTTCTTGCGAAACAAATACGCCAGTATCTGAAGTTGCCTGTGGCTTTAGTTGAGTAATGAAATTATAAGAACCAATAGCATAAAATGATCCGTCTACATTGCCCTCTATACCGCGTCCTGTATATTCCCTGAAAGCCTCTATAGATAATTCTTTGGAAAGCATATTCTTGAGGTGCTTTACCAACATCTTATTTAATGGATGATTAGACTGTGCCGCCAAGGTTGCAATACAGTGTAATTGACTCCCCGACAGAGGAAGACCTTTATAGGAAACATCCTGCGTATGGATAGTAGTAAGTGTGCCGGTTTTATCGAACACTACATGGTCAACTTTAGCAATTGATTCGATTACTTCTGCACTACGCAAATAGAATTGATTATTACCAAGAATCCGTAACACATTACCGTTTGTAAATGTACTAGACAACAGTAATGCACAAGGACAAGCAATAATAAGGATAGCAGTAACAGCATTCCATATTCTGCTGGTATCGTGAAAGCTCCAATAAACAGCAGTTACTATGGCAATACTAAAGACGATATAAGTAAAATAACGACTTAGCAGATGCACAAATGATGGAGGTGCTTCATTGGTAATTCTTGACTCTTCCTTTGTCCATAAGCTAGTTAGGTAACTTTGTGATACTTCTTTCATCACTAATATTTCCATATTACCTCCACATTGTTTCCCTCCGGCATAAACAATCTCCCCCATTTCTTTAAGTACGGGTATGGATTCACCTGTAACAAAACTATAATCAATCAATGCCTTTCCTTTGGTAAGAATCCCATCGGCAGGAATTAGTTCTTCGTTATGTATTAGCAAGGTGTCGTCCAACTTAATATCAGGCAGCGGGGTGGGTACTTCTATGCCAGATTTTACAACACTTACTGCCACAGGAAAGTAAGAGGTATAATCGCGTTCGAATGATAGTTGCTGATAGGTTTTATCCTGAAGAATTCTGCCTGCCAACATGAAAAAAACAATACCAGTCATCGAATCGAAATAACCCGACCCTTGTCCTGATATTACTTCAAATAGACTTCTACTAAAAGTAACAATAATGGCGAGTGCAATTGGTGCATCTATATTCAGGAACTTATGTTTCAGTCCTTTCCAAGCTGATATATAGAATGGTTGTGCACAATAAAAGAATACGGGTAAGGCAAGTAGTAGATTGAGAACCCTGAATGTAAACTGTAAATTGGTTTCGAATTGGCTTAGGCCTAGATATTCTGGAAAACTCATCATCATTACATTGCCAAAACAGAAGCCAGCGATGCCAACTTTATAAACCATCGTCTTCTCGGCCTTAGGTTTTTTTGTTCCTAGGTTATTTAAACTAATGTATGGTTCATAGCCAATGGAGGTAAGTAATTCAGCTAATTCTCTCAAAGTAATATCTTTATTAAAAATGATACTAACTTCTCTCGAAGTAAAGTTTACGGCAGAAGAAACGATGTAATTATTGAGCTTATGTAAGTTTTCTAATAGATACAAGCAAGAACTACAATGCATTTGAGGTAGATAGAAGCATACATGTGTTTGCTCGTTGTTACTAAAAGTAACTAGCTTTTGAGCAATGGTATTATCATCCAGGAAAGCGAATTTATCCTTTCTGGAAGCAACCTTTTGATTTATACCAGGCTTTTCGTTCAGTTGGTAATAATCGCATAGACCTGTAGTATTCAATAATTGATAAACCATTTTGCATCCTTGGCAGCAAAAGTCTTTATCGTGAAAATGTATTTGTTCGTTTGTGCAGTCTTCTCCACAGTGTGCACATTGGGTTGTGTTGACAGCAGTTGTAGCCATAATTTCATTTTAGCTAGCAAAATACCCTAAATCAAAATCGTTATCTATTGATAGCTCTCATTTTTATGTATGACTTTAATCAATACCTCTTTATTTTGTAGATTTTACCATTGCATTTAGTTTTAATCACAATTCATAAAGAGAGTTTTTGTTTTTTATGGTTACTTCGTAAAAATCCTTTGAGTATCTAGTTGAAAAAACTATCTTTAACTAAATTTATTTTATGCGCACTATATTGATTATTGACGACCACAAGGATATCAGGGAAAATATTGCTGAGATTCTATCGCTTGATGGATACAAAACATTGCAAGGAGAGGATGGAAGAAAGGGAGTAGAATTGGCCATAGCTAACAAACCAGATCTGATTATATGTGATATTATGATGCCAGAATTAGATGGATATGGTGTACTCCATCTGTTAAAAAAGAATGTGGATACACAGGATATTCCATTCGTGTTTCTTACAGCTAAAGCTGAACGTTCGGACCTCCGAAAAGGAATGGATATGGGGGCTGATGATTACATTACCAAACCTTTTGACGATTTCGAGCTGCTGAATGCTATAGAAACAAGGTTAAAGAAGCAAGAAATACTAAAAAAGAAATATGAAGGTGATAACAAGGGCGTGAATGAACTAATGAAGCAATTGCAAAACAGTGGTTTGCTAAAGATGGACTTGGAAAGCTATGATACTCATCTTGTTTATAAAAAACAAATGCTATATAGCGAGGGAAAGCGTCCTAAATATTTGTATTACCTAAAAAGTGGGCAAATAAAGTCCTATCAGACCAATGATGATGGTAAAGAATATATTACTAATCTATATGCGCCAGGTGATTTTATTGGTTATGTTCCTTTGTTGGAAGAACACAATTACGAAGACTCAGCGGATGCTCTAAAAGATTCTGAGGTTGCTATCATACCAAGAGAAGAATTTGTACAATTGGTTTTTAATGACATTAATATAGCTACTAAATTCATTAAATTGATTACCATAAACATGAAAGAAAAGGAAACTAGGCTGCTTAATTTAGCTTATGACTCACTTCGTAAAAGAATAGCCAAAGCTTTGATAGACATACATACAAAATTTAATAAAAAACAAATAGGTCAAACGATTGACATTTCACGCGATGATATTGCACATTATGTAGGAACAGCCACTGAGTCTCTCATACGGACCTTAAGTGATTTTAAGTCGGAAGGTTTAATTGAAATTAAGGGTGGCAAAATACGAATTGTTAATGAGCCGAAGCTAAGTGATTTGCTTTACTAGATGTGTATGTTTTAGGTTGTGTTAAATAGTGAGTTATAAGTTTGGGTATTAAAATTTTTGCTAAATGATTGACTTTGCTTATAACAACCAAGCCTTAGAAATAGCTAAGATAATGGAATCTATAAACAAAAAAAGGCTTTCTCCTAATTAAGAGAAAGCCTTTGAAATAGATAAGAAACTAACAATATTAAATTGTTAATCGTCTTTAATTACTTTGCAGGTGCTGGTGCAGGAGTGGTTGTTTTTGTTGCCTTGGCATCCGCTTTAGCTTCTTTTTTACAACATTTCTTGCTACCTTCTTTTTTCTTGCAACAATCTTTTTCACCAGTTTGTGCAATTGCAACACTGCCAATCATTAATACTGCTGCTGCTAATACAAATGCTTTTTTCATTATTATACTTTTTAGTGAATCAAATTAATTCTTTTCAAAAATAATTAGATTTAATTAATATTAACTTAATCTTCTTGTTAAAATTAGTTTCCATTTATAAGTTTTAAGTTATAATTAGTAAGCGTGAGGTAAAAGAGGTGAGTTATTAAAGAAGCAGTGCCGCCAGCGTATAGTCAGCAATTAATATCATTATACAAGTTACCACTACTGCACTAGTGCTTGCCCTACCAATCTCTAAGGAACCCCCTTTTACATTAAAGCCGTAATAAGCTGGGATGCTAGCTACAATAAAAGCAAACGTGTACGCTTTAAAAAGTGCTACTGTTATGTTGTGTGTGTTAAGATTTTGACGAAGACCAATATCATATAACTCAGGCGCAAGAATTCCACTCAAAGCACCGGCCATCTTACCACCCCATATACCTAAAAAAGCAGAGATAATAATTAGTCCGGGTATAACGAGCAATCCAGCTACTATTTTAGGGAGTATCAGGTAGCTTTTAGGATTAATGCCCATTATTTCCAAGGCATCTATTTGTTCGCTGATTCGCATATTGCCTAGTTCGCTTGCTATTTTACTTCCAATAACGCCTGCTAATACAATGCTTAATACCGTAGGTGATAATTCTAATATCATACTATCCCTTACTATCTGTGCAACAGTAGTTATAGGTACTATTGGGCTTACTAGCTGATAGGCAGTTTGAACGGTAGACACAGCACCAAGAAATATGGAAATAATTACTACAATGGGCAATGCCCCCAACCCAATCTCCACACATTGATGCATTAACTCCCTCCAGTACATTCTGTAATTCTCGGGTTTAGTAAACATCCCCTTCAACATCAAAATATAAGTTCCCAAGTGCGTGAATAATTTCATACTTAACTATTTTAAATTTTGAGTCTTGAGAATCAGAAATATAAGCAACAAATGTTAACTCAAAATATAAAACTCAAAATTCAAAATATATAATCTATCTACTTTCCTTCATCCTGCTCCAATACTCACTCTTTGCTATTAATGGCTTAATATCTGTATTACACTTCATTTGTGCGTCTACTACTGCTACTAATGCCATATTTACGATATTTCTTACAGTGCTACCAAGTTGTAATACATGTACAGGCTTTTTCATTCCTAATAAGATAGGACCAATAGCATCAGCACCTCCAATTTCCTTCATCAGATTATAAGCAATATTACCTGCTGTCAGATTAGGAAAAATCAACACATTCACATCCTGACCAACTAGTTCACTGAATGGATAATTGTCCTTCAAAATATCATTACTGAAGGCTAAACTAGCTTGCATTTCCCCATCAATAATCAATGAAGGATTACGTTCCTTTACCAACCTTGTGGCCTTTGCTACTAAGTTCGCTTCAAAACTATCGCTGCTACCAAAATTGCTGTAACTCAACATGGCAATACGAGGCGTAATGTTTAAATTACGAACTTCCTTTGCAACCATTACAGTTATATCAGCTAGTTCTTCGGCAGTAGGATTGAAATTAACAGTGGTATCAGCCAAAAATAAAGGTCCTTTCTTTGTCAACAACAAATACATACCTGCAATCTTCTTTACACCTTCTTCTGTACCAATTATATTCAATGCCGGACGGATGGCATCTGCATAGTTTCGGGTAAGTCCACTAATCATAGCATCTGCTTCTCCAGTTTCAAGCATCATACAGCCAAAATGATTCCTATCCTTCATGATCTTGATGCTCTCATAATGATTGACTCCTTTGCGTTTCCGCTTCTCAAAGAACAGTTCACCAAAATGAGCTCTTTTTTCATCCATTGCCTCACTTCTAGGATCAATGATTGGCAAGTCTGAGATATCAATATCATGTTCGTAAGCCAATTGCTTAATCTTACTTTCTTCACCTAAAAGAATCGGATAAGCATCTCCTTCATCATAAATGATACTAGCCGCTTTAAGTATTTTAATATTATCCGCTTCGGCAAATACTAGTCGTTTTGGAGCCTTACGAGCTTTGCTACTAATTGCACGTAACAATTGATTATCTAATCCCAAGCGCTTATCGAGTTCAACTTTATAGGCCTCCCAATTCTCTATTGTTTTCTGTGCTACACCGCTATCTATCGCAGCTTTCGCAACTGCTGGTGCAACGGTACTCAACAAGCGGGGGTCGAGTGGTTTAGGGATAATATAATCTGTGCCGAATACGATATTCTTTTGGTTATACGCCATATTAACCATATCAGGCACCGGTGATTTTGCTAACTCAGCTAAGGCTAAAACAGCCGCAAGCTTCATCTCTTCATTAATCTTAGTAGCGCGTACATCAAGAGCCCCTCTGAAGATATAAGGAAATCCTAGTACATTATTCACTTGGTTGGCATAATCACTTCGTCCTGTTGCCATGATAATATCTTTCCGTGCTGCCATTGCAATTTCATAAGTTATTTCAGGATCAGGATTAGCCATAGCAAATACAATCGGATTGGGCGCCATTGTTTTCAACATATCAGCAGTTACCACATTAGGCACACTTAATCCAATAAATACATCAGCACCCACAAAGGCTGATTCAAATGTCCAATCGGCACTCTCAGCGGCAAACAATAGTTTATTCGCAGATAAGCCTTCTCTTCCAACGTGAATAATCCCCTTACTATCAAACATCAAGAAGTTTTCTGGCTTTGCTCCCAATGCCTTGTATAATTTACAACAAGACATGGACGCTGCCCCTGCACCATTTACGATTATCCTTACCTCTTCTATCTTCTTGCCCTGTATCTCTAATGCATTCAACAATGCAGCCGAACTAATAATAGCAGTACCATGTTGATCGTCGTGCATGATAGGAATCTTACATTGTTCCTTTAGTTTCTCTTCTATGTAAAAACACTCCGGACTTTTTATATCTTCTAGATTAATCCCTCCAAAAGTTGGCTCTAAAGCCTTTACTATCTGTACAAACTTCTCGGGGTCTTTCTCGTTTATTTCAATATCAAATACATCTATATCAGCAAATATTTTGAACAATACCCCCTTTCCTTCCATGACCGGTTTGCCTGCTTCAGGACCAATATCTCCTAATCCAAGAACAGCCGTCCCATTACTAATTACAGCCACAAGGTTTCCCTTTGCAGTATACTTATAAACATCTTCTGGGTTATGAAAAATCTCCATACATGGAGCTGCAACACCTGGACTATAGGCAAGACTAAGGTCTCTTTGTGTTTTGGCTTCTTTGGTAGGAATTACTTCAATCTTACCTGGTCTTCCTTGTGCATGATATTCAAGGGCTTGTAACCACTTTGCATCTTTCTTGTCCATAAATTCATTTTTAAATTAGCAATTAATCATTGGTATATCTGATAGTGCAATTAAATATAAATGTGTAACTGTTCATATATACACAACCGTTATCAGATAAAGTGTGCAATGTAGCCGTTATAAATAGAACATTAATGACTTTTGTTAGTTCTTAATAAAAATCACATAGCATGCTAATTATTTATCTTATCATAAAACATGATTTGATTGCCTATTTCACAAAAGACAAATACCTATATACCTTATTACTCTAATGCACTGATAGGGTTACTCACTAATTTGATAGATTTCTCTAATATTACGACCTAACCCGTCATAATCAAGACCAAATCCAAGTACGAACTTATTAGCAATAGTGATACAGACATAATCTATGGGTAATGGAAACTGCTGAGCTTCTGGTTTATGTAACAATACTGCTATCTTTAAAGATGCAGGCTGTTGGTTTTGTAATTGTGGTAGGAAGGAGTGCAGAGTTTTCCCAGTGTCCACTATATCTTCTAGAATAACAACGTGCCTGCCAGTAATATCAATATCTAACCCAATGGCTGTAATTACATGCCCTGTAGAATGGGTACCTTTGTATGACGCGAGTTTTATGAAACATATTTCAGCATCTATAGTCACCTCTTTAAACAAGTCTGAGGCAAACATAAACGAGCCATTAAGGATTGCTATAAATAAGGGTTTCTTACCTTCATAATCCTTATTAAGCTCTGCCCCAAGTTCCTTTATCTTATGCAAAATAGTATCCTCTGCAATAAATGGAACAAATTGTTTGTCGTGTACAGTAATTGCACTCATATTTTGTAATATTATTTTAAAAC
>CAISCV010000204.1 GCA_903883945.1 uncultured Chitinophagaceae bacterium
GGTGGCACTGCCAAAAAGCAATAACTGGATGCGGAATAAGTCCCACAGGGTAGTTTTTGGGGTGATAGATTGGCGAAGCCCATCACCCTAAAAACTATTATGCCGAACAGTTTTGTTTTTTAATAGGCAGTTCTTCTGCCACCTAGCTTTGCTGCTTTTTTTTCTTTTCTTTTAAAAGAAGCCCTATCTTACCCCTAGCCCCTGAAGGGGAATTAAGAAGACCTCACCCCAACCCCTCTCCAAAAAAGAGGGGCAAGAAAAAAGGAAAAGAGAATACCGCCTCTTCTTTCTTCTGTCTTAGGTAAAAACAGCCTTGAGCCAAAAAAGGCAGTTGAGCCGAGGTGGCAAACTTGTCCACCGAAGGCGAAGCGTGCCGAAATAAAGCCGATGGAGTGAGTAACGGAAGATGGCGGCGTGCGCTTGCTAAGGGGGTGACCCGAAAGCACGGAGTGCGTGGGGCAGCACCGTATCACGCAAGGGTTTGGCGTACCTTTTTGCTTCTTTTCTTCCTTGCAAAAAGTATGACAAACCCGAAGCCGAAGCAAGCCGAAAGGCACGCAAAAATTATGGGCAGCGGGTGGGCTATGGTGTGCTGAAATACTGACTGACGCAACGAAACGAACGTTGTTGAGAGACGGAACGAAGTGGAGGAAAGAAGCACGGAAGTGATAGTGAAGGATGGAGGTATAAAGCTGACCATAGAACACAGGTAGCTGCCTGAACGTAGGTTGTGGTGAACTGCAAGAAGTGTGACAGCCTTTTTTGACCCGAAGGGCAAGGTAGTGGGGGCAAAAACAACAAAGTATTACTATAGACAATTTTGCCCCTACTGCCTTGGGCTGGCGGACTGCTTGCTGAACCCGACCGAAGAGAAACCTATTTACCTAAGTTACTCTGACTACAGAATGGAATGGAGTGGGCAGGAACAGCAATGTGGCTCGCCACACCTATAGTTGTTAGTGATTAGTTATTAGTGGTCAGTAAAAGATTGAAAGAGAAATGACCTGATTTAAGCAAAGCTATTTGTAGGCATAATTAAACCAACTGTTCTTCTAGTAAACTCTTCCAAATAAAAAATCCTTTTTGGTCATCAAGATAATCATGCAGAATGCGGGTGAAATTTGACGGAATATTTTCAAGAAATACTTGTCTCCCCTTATCCCTAATAATATTTAGGTGTTGGTCTATTTCTTTAAGATTATTTGGCAAATCCTTTACATCGTTATTAAAATGCCATAAGTAAGTAGCTTCTTCTGTATCTAACGTTTCTAGAATAACATGAAATTGTTTCATTCCCTCCAAAAGAAAAACAAAAGAAAATGGGCTAAGTACAAACCTAAGTTTAAGTATATGTCTCAAATGATTATCCGCTAAATATTGTATTTGCTTTGTATGCTTGTATTGTTTGCGTTTTAAAATGTCTTCAAGTAATTCCTCTGTGTTATCGTAAAGTGCATGGTTTTCGTGCATCTGTTTTATTTCACTAATACTTTGAACTGTATTTTTGGAAATAGTATTCCCAAGTACATTTTTTGCAATAAACTGAAATCGTATTCCCTCAATTAGCTCATTATTAATTTTATCGAAGTCAGCAGAAGATGCCAGTTGTGCAACTAACAAATTATCTTCATATTCCAAATGGATGTTTACATTTAGGCTCTTTGCTTTTAAAGCTTTACCAAAATATGGTTTCAGTACTTCTAATTCTGGTCTTATTTCATTATTATTGACAACAAAAGTTAGTGTGTTATTTATTTCGGATAGATTGTATTGAAAAGAAATAACTCCATAGCCAAACTCTAACTGCTCAATCTGAATCTTTACTATTTTTTCGATGGTAGTAATTTTCTTTTCAGTAATGGGTTCTTCTTGTGGATCGTCAAACAACGTAGCTTCTTTTACTAGTTTGCGATAGTATGTATTGCGTTTAAGAAAAAGCTTATTTAGGTAATCAATATTGCCATCCCTATAATCATAAATAGTTGGGGCAATTTCTGAACGTTGTACCCTACCAATATATTGAATTAGTTTGCCCTCAAATGAGAATGGATAAACTAGAAAAAGGCAGGAAGCATTCTGCAAATCTGTACCCTCTCCAAAGAATTGCCCTGTTGTAATTACGGCCTGATAATTTCCTTGATTAAGTAATTTCCATTTGATAGAGCGGTTACTTTCAGAATCTTCACCACTTAGTGTAACTACTTCAAAACTTTGCTTTAGGTATTAGTGAAGCGAATCAATATGTTCTTTTCTTTCGGTTATAATGACAACCTTATTTCCCTTATTTAGCTCTATAATTATATCCTGTAAAATGAGTTTGTTTCGTGCGGAGTCGTGTATTAATATTTTGGAAAGTATTTCAAATTTATCTGTCTTACTATTAAATGGCACATCTAATTGTGTATTTCTAATTATTATTTTCGGTTGTTTTAGTTTACTAATGTCTTGTGTTTTTATGTCAGTAATTACTTCGCCTAAATGAATGAAAATTAGTTTACCCTCATTGTATTTCCTAAAAGATGTGGCTGTTAGCCCGTATAAATAAAAGCTGTTAAGTTTGGAAATAGTTGTTCGGAACGTTTGTGCAGGGATGTGATGGCATTCGTCGATTATTATTATTCCAAAAGCATTGAGAATATCCTTGCCTTCGCTTTTTTCTACTTCTACTGACAGACTTTGTATGGTGGCGATTGTGATTTTCTTTCCAATTTTGGTTTTCCCTGAAGTGATTTTTCCAATTTCATTTTTAGGGATGCCCAAAAAAGTTTCAATTCGTTCAATCCATTGGTTTAACAAATGATTTCTATGAACGACTATTAAGGCTGGCTGCTGCTTATCAGCTATTATTTTTAATGCCACTACAGTTTTACCAGAGCCTGGGGGTGCTACAATTACACCGAAATTCTTTTTCTTAGTTGTGTCAACTGCAATCACCTGATGCTCTCTAAGTTGTGACTGAAATGAAAAAAGAATATCTGGATGCAGCTTTCTTGCATCCCTAAACTCATATTCGATTTTATTTTCTATGCAAAAGCGTAATAGTTTACCCAAAAACCCTTTAGGCAGAATGACTTTATTTGCCTCTTCTTCAATAAACTTAAAGTATCTATCTGAACCATAAGTATTCCTGCCGCTACTCTTTTTTACAAAATATTCTGTGTTTGCGAAATTTAATTCTTCTTTTAAAAAATTAATTAAAGCTAATGGGAGGACATTACGGGTTAGTACTATGGCATGATTAAGGGTGATAACTAGCCCTAATGTTTCTGAAATTGGTGGTTTGCCAACGTTTTGTTGCGATTTATTAAATAGCTCATCAAGTTGATGTACTGATACCTTTTGAATAGTGTTTAGAAATTGCCATTGATTTTCATAAGGCTTTAATGTATCTGCATCTATAAAACAACTATTCCCTTGTTCTAAAGTATGTTTATACAAGGGCAAAGCAATTAAATTGCCTAGCCCCTTTCCTGAAAGAAAGTCTTAATTTGGAAATAATCTGTCAAAGCTAGATACTTTATCAAACTGAGAAATAATATTGATTTCTTGTAGAATGTGAATAAGGATACTTCGGTTTTTTATTGCAGGGTATGGCTGCTCAAAAAATATCCAAACATGTCCACCTTTACCAGAACGAGATCGTTCTAAATATGCTGGAATATTTTTTTCTTTACAGGCATTTAATAAAAGCCTGCACTCCTCTACCCAATTTTCTTTGTCAAAATCTGCTGCGATAAACCATGATGTATTGTCTGATAATAATGGATATATGCCAATTAAATGCCCTCCGTTTAAATGTTTTGAGATTTGTTCTTCTGTTAATTTTAGGTATGTCTTTTCAGAATAATTTTGAAAAGTGCCACCATTCATTTTATGGACCCGAAGCCTATATGGGTCAAAGAAATAAGCAGGCATATATCCGCTTTTATTTTCTTTTTCCCATCTAGTGGCAAAAACATCTTCACGGCCTCGGAAGAGTGATTGAAATGTTTGTATTTGTTCTTTTGTAATCATTTATACTTTGGATAAAATACTATTTTTCAATTGTCCATTTAATGTTATCTAACCTATTACCTATCTTTTTCAAGGTAGCTATCAATTCTATTTCACTAGGTAGTTCTCCCAATACAAGGTCTTTAAAAGTTGTATTATAGGTGTTTCTGATTCTGTTCCAAGTATCTTCTGGTTGGCTGAAAATAATTGAAGTTTTTGGGTGGTTATTGAGCCAATCGTTATTGTTTTTAAAGCTTATCCAATCGTCTGAGCCTACTTTACAAAGTAACTCGCTAAAAGCTATACTATCTAAAAAGTGGTTAACCTCTTCATTTTTTAGCATCATGTGTATATCATAAATGTGTCGAATTTTATTTGCTAGATCTTCGTAGGGAGTAACAGTTTGTGAGAACCGTACAAGACTCATTACTTTTTCAGCTAAAGTTCTTTCTTTACTTAAAACACGTACTTCAAATTTTTGTAATCTATATTTCTCTATCAACGACAATTGGTTTGTAGCCACCATCATATCGTATATGTAGCTTGAAACTTGAGACGATATTGATGGTTCGGAACTACCTAACCAAGTTGCTTCTATAATTATTTGCTCCCTTACCTGACCAAACGAATCGTTGAAATTTTGTTTGGTATAAGTGTGGGCTGTTTTTCTAATCATCCCAAGCTTATTTGTAATACCGAGTATTTCGATTTCGGGGAGAATTGTATTTACTGCATCAGTTATGTCCTTTAGTTTATTTTTTAATTTATTGTTGGACTCGCCCAATTTTTTAATGACTACAATATCTACATCTTCTGAGAACCTCTCTATTAACTTGTGGCATTTAGATAAGGCTGTACCTCCTTTGAAAATGGCTTCATTTGCGATTGGCGAATGATAGATTGTGTATAATGCAACCGTCACCCAATAGTCCTTTTCAACATATATTTCTGGTATGTTTAATTGTTGTGCTGTCGCAATAACCGCATCTTGGAAAAGTGATTTGTTTTCGTGTAGAATCATGATTATTTGATATTCCAGTTATTGATTGTAGCCAATTGCGACTGTGCTATTCCAAATTCGAATGTTGACAGTGGGTTAATGCTTTTTTTCAGTACTGCAAGATTCCTGTCTGGATTTATCTTGGTTAGTAAAGCCCCTAAAAATGCCCTAACTCTTGGTGGGTATCGCAATGCTAATTTGATAGTGTATTCCAACTCTTTTGCTGTTAACGATTCTAGCTTTTGAAGCATGAAGTTTATTGTTTGATCTGCGTCTGCATCTGGTATTGTTTTAAAGTCTTTTAAAACGTCTAATAACTCCAATAGGTAATAATTATTGTCTGCTACATCTGAATAGCTTTTTACCGAAGTGACTTTAATATTTCCAATTTTTGTTGCAATTCTTCTATCGCGACTAGCGATTTTAATGTTTTTAGGAACCTGAGTGGTTAACCCAAACTTATTGAATAATGCTGTACCGGTGATATAGGCGACACGTTTTTTTTGCTCAAACAGGTATGGTTTTAATAATTCTTCTTCTTTGGGTTTTAGGTTGCCAAAAACAGTTTGTTTGGGTTTATAAAATAAACCTGTTGATGCTCTATTTATGATTCCCTTTTTAATGAGCCTTTCGATTGCTTTTGTAGCTGCAGGATATTCTGATTCTTGAATATTAAATTCCTGATAGCCGAATGTACTACCATCGGGCAATTGTGCTATTGTGTTATCTATTTTTTTTGTAACCTTCATTTAATGCGAGCATTATCCGACAAAGGTAAATAAAAACGAGCATTTGTCAAGTAAACGGTGCATAATACTTGATATTTTAGTATTGAATGCCAAGATAATTATAGAAACCAAAGGTTGTTTTTACCGAAGTCTGGAAGGTGTTCATTTTCGAAGTGAGGGAATATTTGTGCAACCATTTCGGGATATTTTGTAGTTACGGGTAGGTTTTGTTGACTGATGCTTTTCCAATACATACGGCTGAACTGGTACACTTGGTCTATTAATTCCCTTATAACTGATGCATCTAGTACTAACTCTTCTTTTGTGGCTTTGATGGTTAACTTGATAGGGAAATGATAGTCTTTTGCATTTAGTTTAGCATCCTCGAAGTAGCGTGTATTGTTGAAAAGTAAAAAGGCATTGTAACCAACTTTGACATAACTACCACTTTGTGGCATCTTGCCATCACTATTGATATCGAAGCCTATTAATTCTTTGCTTTCTGTTTTATTAATGGTTACGACTATTACAGGCAAATCTCTTTGCCCTAGATTGTCTAGCATATTCAAGATGGGCTGTAACTCTTTTCTATCTGAGATCTCTTTATAGAAATGTATGATTACCCTAGTAGCATTCGTATTTTTTTCGATGAACTTTTCTACTGCATTTCTAATGGATCCTGCTAACATTTCGGGTTCATCGTCACGGAAACAATCGAAGTTTTCAAAGATGCCTTCATTACTGAAACAGAATGCACTGCCTAAAAATCGATGCTTTGCTCCTTTAGGCTTGAATGCCCCAACCCCAATTATTATTTCGTTTGCCTTGGAACGTGATAAACGCCAAGGAATACCTCCAATTTTGGCTAATAATGCTACATAAATATTGGGGATGAAATAATAAAATGCGTCTTCGTTGAGGTGTTCTTTAAATAATACCTGTGATGAAATGCCTTTGTATAAAAGCAATTCTTTGATTTTGTAGTATGCTAGATGCTGTGGGTGTTCTGTTTCTGATTTTGAGATAGGACTTATGTATATGGCTACAAACCTTGCACTGGTATCGTTGAATTGTTTTAATTGTTCTGCTACTTCTTCGTAAATAGTGTCGTTGTTATGAAAGACTATTCTTTTATCCTTATCTATGCTTAGGGGTTGATTGATATAGTTCTGCAGGTTGGAAACATGTTTATCGACATTATATACTTGCTTGTGCCAACCATTGATAAAGAAATCGTACAAGGTGTTTTTTATAAACTCACCATCGGAAGCGTTGTAAATGAAGAATAGCTTAACATGGCTTTCTGTAAATGCCTTTAAGGGTTTATGCCTGTAGATACCTGAGCCTGGGTTTACATCCGTTTTACCGCCTTTGAACTCTAGTAGATTAGAATTGGGATTTGTTTTGAAGACTTTTTCTAGTGGTACTTGATAAAAGCTATTTGTAGTAAGGGTAAATATTTTTTTGAATGCTGCTGTGTTTATATAGGAATTAAAAAATGCTTGCTGATGCCTAAGATAAACAGGATACCTATTTTCTCTCTTGAGTTCTTCCTTTTCTGTTACAAATTCTTTTTTGAGGGTATTGCTGAGTATTGGGAAAAGGGTTTCTTGATTTTGTCTTAGTTCTTCGGGCATCCTGTCGTATTTGTACACCGTGCCATTACAGTTTATCTGGTTGTATTTTGTGGTATCGAAGTCGGCAATTTCTGCTATGCTTTTGTGTAGAATTTTTGAAGTGCCATTGTAAGCCAAAACAAATTCGTAATTGTGGTAGGATACTTGGCTATATTGTACTTTGAGGGTGAAATTGTGGTAAAGTTGATAGATTTTGTGTTTGTGGTTTGGGTCTTTGAACCAAACTTCTATGTCGTCTATGTAGTTTGGAAATACTATTGCGCCTTCTATATTTTTGAAATAATTGAACACTATATGGCGTAAATAGTGGAGGGAGAAGTTTATTGCATTTGCAAACTCTACTTCTGTGGTTAAGGCATCTTCTCGTGCTAGTTTGAAATCGGTATAGAAGTTTTTATGTGTGGGGTCTCTTCCTTCGGGGAAGGTGGACATTATCTTTTCCCAATAAATGGGAGCGAACCCAACTTGTTTTTCGCTATAGAATGAGAATGTACCACTGGTGGCTACTGGTGAAAACTGGATGACATTTAACTGAATTTGTTGCAAAGTTTGTTTTTAATAGTTCGAAATGCACAAATTAGTTTGGAAACCACTAGGGCAAGATTAAACCTTGATGATAAATTCTTCATTTTCATCCCAAGTTATATTAGGATGAAAGAGTACAAATGTAGTTTCTTTTACAACGATGGGACTTATTAATGTTAATAGCTAAAAAGTTGCATTCTAAGGAGTAAAATTAGGTTAACACTTTGGAGCTAAAGAGACAAAATAAAAGCCTGACTTTGAGGATATTATTTATTTCCTGTCGCAATAAGTACAATTAACTTACAAATTGTTCATTATTGCGACATTGCGACGCTATTTTTTGTCGCAATAATGACAAACTGCTTGTAAATACGAAGAAATTGCGACATAAAGAGTAATTCTTTTGTCGCAATAAATATATTTGGTGTATGAATAGTAGTAATCTAAATCAATATTTGTCGCAATAGGGTCGTCTTATTTCAAAATAATAAATTTTGCGACATCGCGACGCTATTTTTTGTCGCAATAATGATACTTCGTTTCTAAAGTTGCAAAAATACAGACATTAGTTGCGACTCGACTTATAGAGAATTAAGTTCGTAATGAGTACTAGGACCTGAACCTTTGCGGACAATCAGACCCAAATCAAGCATTTTATTTAAATGCCTTTCTGCTTTCTTTGTATCAAATCCGAACTTCTCTTCATAATCCCTTCTCTTCAATGTAAAAATCAATTTTACAAATTCATAGCCAATTAACTCTTCCTGATTGAGCTCAGATAGTATTTTGTTTGGAGAAACATTCTTTAACCCTTCTTCACTTCTTGGGAATGTGAAAACTATATAAGGAGCATCATAGGTAACTATTGGAAGTGGCAAATTATTATTTTGTGGCAAATCCCTAATTGTTGAAAAACCTAAACCCCTATGCTCTACTAACTTCATTTGGTCGAATACATACATAATTTTGGGGTTACGACTAAGTGATGGAGCATTAAAACGCTTAATTTGCTCAATGGTTAACGGCTCTATAGGTTTACCGGGGCTTTTGATGATGATAGCATCGTCATTAATTTCAAAATAAATTGGCGCACCCTCTATATCATAATCACGATGAACTATGGCATTGATGATTGCTTCGCGTAATACTACCAACGGATAATCATAAATAACCTTTCTTTCAGAATTAGTGCGATCTATTTGTTTTCCTATAAGAGGTTCATACCATGATTGTATTTTATCGGGTTGTAAAATTAATGGACCATCTATGGTTTCAATATTTTCACCGCGCCCCTTTGTTTTAAAAGTTGCACGAATGAGGGAATTTTGATACATTAATTGAGGTCTTTCGCCAAATAAAAGTAAACCCATGCCAGTGGGTACATATCCTTTATCTGTAAGAACTAAAACGCCCAAATAAGTAAGAATTTTGTGAAACTTAGATGTATTCAATTCTACATTCAATTTTGCGCTTTTGATAAAAGATTCTAAATGAACAATAGACAAATCTTCTAAATCTGCCCTTATTTCAATTTTTTCTTTAGTAGATAATACTGAAGCTTCCGTTTCTTCTTTAGCCTTCTTGGCTCTTTCTTCAGCTTCTTGAATAAATTGTTTATTTGCTTCCCTAATTTGCTTTTGTAGGTCGGCATCAAACAATTCCACTTCAACACCATTATCAATAAGATATTTAATACCTTTTCTATCGACAGATGGGTCAGGGTCTTCAATGCCTATCCAAACCTTTTTGATACGGGCATTTACAATACGTTCAGCACAACCCAGTTTGGGATGTTTTCTGGCTCCTGGAGCGCAAGGCTCAAGAGTAGCGAATAAAAGAGAGCCATCCAAGCTATTACTTCTGTTTTTTCTTTCCAACAAAGTAAATTCTGCATGGTCGCCATGGCGAAGCTCACCTCTAAAAGCAGTTTCTTCTTTTCCATCGGGTGTTATTAATACAGCACCTACTTTAGGGCTTACTTTGTCTTGTCTTGGCTCTTGAATTGAGAGATTCATAATCTCTATAGCCATCTCCATATATTTGCGAGGGTTGAAACCTTCTTTATTTTTTGCCATATAAAAAAAATTAATAAACTACTTCGTTTTTTGTTATTATTTTCAGTTAGAACTGAATTTATTTAAAATTTTAAAGCATAATCATGATTATATACATTATTATCATACCAATATAATCTAATCTCTTTCAATTATTTTATTCATCATAATACCAATATACTCGCTCTTTTGGTCGTGTTGAAATAATACATGAGCGTTATTGAAATCCTTGATTTCTAAACGCTCTTTCCAATTCACTTCTAACCATTTTGTATTAGAAATAATAAATGAATTAAGTATTAAATCTTCATTCATAACTTGTGGTTGCACTGTTTCAGATAAATATTTATAAAATTGAATCTTTGCATCATTGATTCCTTTTGAATTTCGTATTCCTTTAGGGTCTATAAAAGTGAGGTATTGTTTGTTGTCTTTTTTAATCCATAGCATGAAATCTGGATAAAAGTTGTTACCTTCTGCAAAAAAACCTATCCCCTTTTTGCTTTGATTTCGAAGTAAGTAGATTTCTCCAAGTTGCTTTTTTTCTTGTATTCTGCCTATTTTCTCCTCAAAATCCTTCATAAACTGAGTTTCCGTATCATTTAATGCAACAGAGGGGTTTACTTTTATACTTCAATTGTGTGAATTTATTACAACATAATAACTGCAATTGTTCAGTAATCTGCGATATTTTGTCTTCGAAACAATATACCGTAGAACCAACCATTATTTTTTCTTTCCTTGAAGCTTTTGCCGTTTTATCAAATTTAAAGACTAAAATCTATTTGCCTAAAACTTGTTAATTAAGTGACCGTTTCCGAATTTTTAAAATCTACCTTTTAATAACATTGACTTGAAATATCTAATATTAGCAAGAGGATATTATATTTTTTAGGTTATTCTAAATCCTGTGTGAGAATTAGATTTCTGTTTGCATATTTAGTGGTAAATAAAAGAATTTTTTCAGACATTTCCTCTATTATAAACAATAGAATACTTCTTAATTTCAAATTCTCCGTTTAAAAACGGTTCCACACTAAATTTAGTATAACCATTTTTTATTCTTTTATGGCTATATTTAATTTTTACCACTTAAATTGTAGTGATCAATTCAGGCTCCCTGTATTATTTGGCTGTGAAATATTAAAGACTCATTACACAATCAGGATCTCTTTCTCCTGATTTTTAAAATCACTGCCTTTAATGTACAAAACTGACTAGCCATTGAATATATTACTATTATGCCAATTAATAAAGCGTGCGTTAGGCTTATCAATAGGCCTCACAGGTAAATTTTGAAGTGTTTTTCCATGATATTGATAGTATTCTTTTCCATTTTGAAATTCTTCTTTTATTCTTGAACTTACTTCAATTTTATACTCTTTTGTAATTGTCAAATAACCGTTATCAAATAATTTGTGCATATCAGACCTTAATAGTAAACCATTTGAAATTGTATGTGGTCCCAATTCAGCATAAGGCTTAATGTGTGCAGCCTCTAATACTGGCAATGTTTTTTCTCCAGTAATGGAACATCTTCTGGAATAAGCATCAGTTATTAATACTCTAAAAGCTCCTTGTCCAAGTCTTACTTTAGACAATACAGATTTCCCATACCCAGGAGAAGGTTCTTCTTCCATTGTAAGTTGATTTACTTCAATTTCGGTGTGTGCTAAATATTTATTTTTATCAAGAAGTTTCTCGACTTTTTCCCAAATACCATTTCCAATTTCATCATTAGTATCATAGGATTTACCTTGCACAATACTTTTACCCCAATCTGAAGGAGTCTCAATCCAATCTTCCTTTTTAAAAAATATTGGATTAGTTAATACAATACAACCTATTGTCGGGTTAATATTATCTTTATCAGAACGATAACTTAAAATCATCCTACTAAAATCATTAAAAGTATTACACCCATTTCTATTTCTAAAAGTATCCCAAGCAATTGTCATTGGTAGAAATGTGTGACTTGAGAAAAAGCCAATACCTCCAATCACATTTAATGGACTTTTTAATTTAAAAAGAAAGGGTGCACCCGTTTTAAGAACTTTAAAATTAACTGACCCACTTGGCTGCCAAAAGTTAATATCTTCTGGATTTATGTGGCTTAAATAATTATACCAATTATTGTCTGTTACACCTAAATAAAATTTCAAATCTCTTTATTTAAATTTATTAAAAAATAAAATACGAACTATCGACTTTTAAAAAGCATTATAGGAATCAAATCAATATCTAATGCCATTTCTATCTTAATAATAGTTTATAAACTAAGGTTATGCATTCCACTTAACCATTTAGATACTACTGAGGGAGGGGTATTCATCACCGTGTCCCAGTGTTTTAAAGACCAGCCTTTATCAACCATCGCCATTCGTATCTTTTCTGTGATAGCGAGGTTCTTTTCGATAAACTTATCAATTTCAGGATTGCGCTTTTGGTTGATGATGCGATAAATACCAAAATCTAAATCAGCTTTATTTAACTCGAATATATCGTTCAGTACTTCTTTTAATTCTTTGTAGTTATCCATTTTATATTATTTCGAATGATATGGTAAATAATTCTTCTTCTTTTATGTCTCTAGTCAATTTACTTTTGGCATCAGCAATCATAACATCCCGTTGTTCATTAATTTCATCTTCTCGGTCATAAATTTCTTGTCTTAATTTGTTGTATTTACGTTTTACCCGAGATATTTTTTCTTGTAAAGACACTAATTCTTCGGCAAGTATATTTTCTTTGTGCTGCTTGCGCTCTAATTCTTTTAGCTTTTGCCTTTCATCTTTTAAATCCAATTCAATAGAGTTTATCTTATCATCTGCCCATCTTTCAAATTTGGCAAACTCTCGTTGCATGAATGCAGCGTCTACTTTTTCGAGATGTTCAAGTTTTGTTTTTTTGTTTAATTGATGATTGGCATCAATTTGTGCTAAATCTAACTTATTGAAAGGCTGTACAGATGCTTTCAGATTCATTAAGTCTCTTACAGTTTGTTCTTGTAATTTGATTTTGTCTTGAGTGATTGCAGAAAGAATTAGTGTATCGTGTTGTTCTATTTCGGAATGTACAGTAAGGTTACTAATTCTAAGTAAGCCTTTTTTTCCTCTTAGATTATCCAATTCTTTGTATCTGATAGGGGAAGATGCTACATCAAAAACCAAATGGGAAGGTTCAGTTTTTTCGTGTTTTGCCCTATTCAGCAGTTTTTGGGCTACTTCACTTTGTAATCTGTAATGTTTTGCATCGGTTCTTTTTTTGTTCAAGGTATATTTTTCGCCCGACTCCAAGATGGTAAAAGTATAATCCTGTTCCTCAAAGGTGGCAAGATTTATTAAGTAAAAACAGGTAAGTTCCCATAACCATTTCTCAAATTTCTCTAAAAACGTCTTAGTATCGGAATAGGTAATTCTGAGTTTGTTAATGACACTTCCTTCAAAGTTTTCGAACAGTACACTTTGCACTTCTTTTATCTTTTTATCAATCGATTCTTCAAACTCTTCTTTCAAAGCCTTGAAATAAGCATCAATTTCGTCTTTAGTCCTACATTGTTTATAGATTTCAATTATTCGTTTTTCGAAATCAACTCCATTTTCAATACTACCTAACACATGATCGGATGCACCAAAAACACCTTTAAACAAGTTGTATTTTTGTTCTAACAATTGAAATACCCTATTCTCTACTTCATTATCACTATTTAGAAAATTTACAACTACTACATCATGTAATTGACCATATCTATGACATCTACCTATACGTTGTTCAATCCTCTGCGGATTCCAGGGCAAATCATAATTTACCACCATACTACAAAACTGTAGGTTGATACCCTCGGCAGCAGCCTCGGTTGCAATCATAATTTGGTAGTCATTACTTTTGAAAGCATCTACCAAGGCATTCCTGATATCTACATTTTTTGAATGGGTAAGTTTTCCATAGTTGTTTTTATCGTTCACCCAATTTTCGTAAACACTACTCGACAATAAATCGGTATTGCTGCCATTGAAAAGCAAGATTTTGCCTTGATATTTTTCTTTAGATAAACGTTCAAACAGATAGTGTTGTGTTCTTGTAGATTCAGTGAAAATTAGGGCTTTTTCATTAGCCCCAAGTTCTTTCAGTTTACTGAAACCAGTTTCTAATGCTATTATTAATTTTTCACCCTTTTCGTTGTGTTCAATACTATTAGCTAGTTGTAAATACTCAGTTAATTTGGCAATTTCTAATTCAATATTCTTTTTGTCTTGTAAAGTAATTTCATTAATAAACTCTTGTGTAGATTCATCATCTTCAACTTCCTCTAAGTCGTCATCATAATTTTCATATTCTTCCTCAAACCAAGAAATGATTTCATCTTCTATTACTTTTGAATTTGTCAATAAACTATTTAATCGTTTTATTAATGCTTCTAAAGTTTTACCAATAGCAAAGGAAGAAGAACCAAGTAATTTAAACATTACTGATTCCATCAAATGACGTTGCGCCCTTGGTAAGGCATAAATATTTTCGCTTCGTAAGTACTCTAATACATTATCGTACAATAGTTTTTCCTTTACTGTGGGTACAAATTGTTGGGTAATAGGTATCCGTTCTCTATAAGGTACAAATTCTCTTACATCTTTTCTGAGTGTACGATGAATTATATTTTTTAACTTGTCTTTTAAATCAGCTGCATCACCATCACCATTTACGTAGTTTTTCCGAAAAGTTTTTATATCACTAAAAATATCCTGATCAATAAAACTAACTAGCCCAAACAGTTCATCCAATCTATTTTGCAAAGGGGTGGCTGTGAGTAATATCTTTTTGTAATCTTTTATTGCATTTCTAATTCTTGCGGCAATACTATCTGGATTCTTGTGTACATTTCTTAAATAATGTGATTCATCTAAAACTATTAAATCCCATGAAGTAAGTTGTATAAATTCCGCTTTCTTACTTGCATATTGATAAGAACATATTTTAATGGTTTTGCCATCATCAAAAGGATTTTTATTTTCTGCCTTATACTTACTATTGAAACTTTTATTCTCTATTACTTCGGATTTCAGATAAAACTTATCTGCCAATTCATTCATCCATTGTTTGCGAAGAGAAGAAGGGCAAATGATTAATATTCTTTTTTTATTTTCTGCCCATTTTTGACTTAATAAAATACCTGCTTCAATGGTTTTGCCTAAACCTACTTCATCTGCCAATATTGCCCCTTTAGAGTAAGGAGATTTAAAGGCAAATAATGCAGCTTCTACCTGATGTGGATTTAGCTCTACTTGTGCATCCATCAAGGTTGCACCAAACTTTTCGGGAGTTTCAGAATTAGACTTTTTAGTTAATTCATAAGCAAAATATTTGGCTTGAAATGCAGTAATACTCATTTAAATTAATAATTAATTAGGAAAGTAGTCATTTAGTTAATAAATACAAAAGACAAACACAAAGAATAAGTAAACTTGAAACTTTGAAGCCGTTATAATTTTCAATTATGAAAAACTAAAATCAACAACGCCAAATATAGTATAAGCAAAGGAAGCTAAATATTATTACCAGCAATATGAGTAAATGGGGAAATGAGGATTTGAGGAAATAATTTGTCTGAACCTTGATTTAAGGGGATTTTTTTAGGATATTGAAGTGTTGTTTTCTATTTTTTTTTATTTGGGGGTTGAGGATTTAGGGCATTTGGATATAAATAACTATCGTGCGCTGGGGATTGGATAATGTTTGCCTTAACGAAGTCTTTTATGTAGCGTTGGGCTGTTTTGTCGGGAATTTCTAATTTTAAAGCAATTGCTACATAGGCTTGGCGATTGAAAGACTTAGGGAGATTGGCTAAGAAGATTTCTTTCCTATTTTTTGACGTGTTTTGGACTTCGGGGGTTTGGGTGATAAGATTGGAATAGATGTGGCTGGAGTGTTTGATAAGTATTTCTACCATCTTAATTGCATTATTAAAGTCTATATCATCGCAAATAAGTTTGGTTGTTATTTCGCCTGATTCCATGATGCGCAAGGCGGAGAAAATCATCATTATTCGAAAAGCAATTAAGCCTAAACGCCTAACAGTTGCGATGTAATCATCGTCCTGCAAGCCGATGTATAAAGTCTGGGTTTTATCAAAGTGGTTGTTGAATTTGTCTTGTTGGTCTTTTGTGAGTGAAAACACAATAGGTGGAAGTGACAATAAGGTTTGGTAGAATTTAAAAAACTGAGTGCCGAGGTTTTCGAAATGTGTTTCCAATCCATTTTCTGTATTTGAGGCGAAAACATCTTTCCATTCGTGGTTCATATTCATCATGTAGAACATAAAACGGCTGAACAAACCATTTTCGGCATCAGGGATAAGTGCAGCAATTTGTTTTGGTGTGCCTGAAAGCATTACCGACAATGAAGGGCGCTTGATTTCGACATACTCTTTATCGGTTCTGCGATAGAATGAATGTGGCTCGTGCTGAAAGGCACTCCTGAAACCATCGCTATAATCGCCGTAGTCGGACTTGAATGACTTGGATAGTGTATCTGCCTCGGTCTCGAAAATAAGCCCGCTACTGTCGCTGTCATTGAGTAACTCGAAGAAACCTGTGGAACTATTGTTTGCAGGGAGAAACAACATTTTTTGAGGTGGTTTATTGGGCTTTTCTGCGCCAGTATTGGTTTTTTTATTGGCATTGTACTCTGCCATCTGGCTATCGTACTGCTGCTTTAAAACCTTTGCATGACCACGCAATTCGTCGTGAATAGGTTCGACCAATTTGCGGCAATGAATGAGGATGCCTTTACCAGCTGACGCTTTGGCCGTGATGAAAAGAAACAAATTTGCATTCATATTCTTATCGCCATACCGACCTTGTATTTTGGGAAATGCTACGCTTAATGTTACTAGAGAACCTAGTAGCAGAATATCCCGTTCCTCCTTGCCATTGGCAACTTCTACGATGCTTTTAAGAAAATCGGGGATGGTATCGAAGATTTTATCTGGGAAAGTTTGCATTTTAGGTGCTTCGGTATCGGCTTCTGTATTACTTGTGGGATTTTTATTGAACTCTGCTTTGTGTTTAGAATAAGTACTATTTATTGCTGCCTGAATTTCGCCTTGAGGAAGGTCGTAATTCTTTTGGCATAATAACTTAGTGTCTGATTCTGACAAACCTGCCCTGTTGCAATTTGATGCCAACAGATAAATAAACTTGTTACGATTTCCTTCTGCATACTGTAATTTTTGATTGGTGAATTGAACTTGTTGGGTGAAAATAAAAGCGGTGTTTAAGTCCTCTGCCTCGGTGGTTTCTTTGATTGTAACTTGTGGAATGGTTGTTTCTACTTTTGCTGCTACTGTTAGAATTGTATTTGGTAATTGCACAATGAATTTGTTATTAGCAATGTTTTTGTACAAATCGGGATCGTAACTAACAAAACATAACCGGGTAACATCTTTGCAACTAGGGTCGGCTTTTAAGCCTGTAGCCTTCTCGTAGAACTTTGTAACCTCTGAGTAGGCTTGCTCGTGATTTTCAAGCCCTGTATTGACTTCTATAAGCACTTTTAAGCCATTGCCACTAGGACTGATAAAGCAAACGAATGTGTAGGGAATTTTTTCAATAATGGCAAAAGCTGCTTGCAATTGTTCTGGAGTTAGCTTATCGAAATCGAGATGCACAAAACCATTGTACATTTTGAGAAAAGGCATTTGTCTTTTTTCCTCGAATACTGCAGAAGGTGTAAAAGCCAATAGCTTTTTCTTCTTTGCATCTGCTTCATCTTTTTTGCCATGGGCTAGAAGACTTCTAATTTCTTCTATCTCTGCTTTGTACTTATCGGAAGCAATATCCTTTGCAATGAGCATTAGGGATTTGTTTTCGACGGGTTGCGTGAAGTTCTTGAAAATCGTGGACGTTGCCATAATTGTATTGCTTTAAAGGATGAGTTATTTTGAACGTTTGGTTTTGGTCAATTCATCATCAACGATTGAAGCAATTTCTTCATTGGTTGACTGACGATTGCGCTGGAGCCAATTGTCTAACTCTTCTCTTTTGAAATACAACTTTTTGCCTTGTGGGCAGAAATGGGGGATTTGCCTTGAACTTGTTAACTTATACAAGTGCGAAGGACTTACATCAAGATGCTTGCAAGCATCATTGAAGTTAATAACTGTTTTCTTTAACAGATTCTGTTCGTCTAGCTTTATTGCAATTTCTGTAAGCTTTTCGAGAATTAAAATTTCGTTTGACATCGTAATATATTTTTGATTACGAAGCAAACTTCCATCACTGGGAGGGGGCAAAGGTTGAGGTATTGAGTACTCAATGATTTAACTCAAAGTACTCAATCTTTTTTATGTCATTTGTTTGAAAATGTTGTCTATTTCTTCTTTTGATTTGGGACTTTTGAGTTTACTAGCATAAAGATTTTGTGAGTTTAATAGTGTACCATTCTTGGAATAGAACAAAGCAGATTTCTCAATTGACCTCGGTATAAAATTGGTAAAAGTTACTTTGAACCTGTCTAGAATGTAACAAAAAATGGCAGTTTCACAGTGGAGATGAATTTGGGGACTTGTTGTTTTAATATCTTTTGAAATAAGCAATTTGAAAAATAAATCCTGCGGGGATTCTTCCTCGTTTAATAATTCTAAGTCACGACACAATAAGCTGATTACAGTTTTTAGTTTTGCCTTATCCCCAGTAAAGCCAAAGTTGTTTTTCTTTTGGATTGTAGACTTTTTGGGTTGATTAGTTTCTACTTCAATTTCTGAAAACTCAACAATCCGATTCATTGGAAGATTTAATTCTGTTAGATAAAAATCTTCAAGGGTTATAGTTGATGGTAGGTGGATTTTATTTAACTCTTGAATGTCAAAATACAAACCGATCAATTCTAGTTTCAAATAATGCAAAACGAAATGTGTAAGAGAACTACTGCTGTTTGGCATATCCTCAAATCCTCTATCCTCAATATCCTTAACTATGCTTTTAACCAATGCTTTTATATTTCTTAGTGCTTGGTTGGTAGTGAAGATAATATCTACATTATGAGTGAATTTGGATGAATGAGCAATGAAGTAATTGTATAGCCGATGCTTTTCTTTAGAAATGAGGATTGAATAATACTTTGAGGAAAGTGTCTGTAAAGTCTGGTAACTCGGAAGTGAATAAGAGTTGCTGCAACTTAGTTTCACTATTGGGCTTTTGTTTGGAGAGCCACTTTAGAAAGTCGGGGTAATCGGAAACCAGATAACACACTTGCGCGAATAATTCCAAATCATTAGCTGGGTCTTTAAAGTTTGCTTTCTTTAATTTCTCATTGAAGGATTTTATAATGGCTTCATTGATGGACCAGGGCATTAGTTCGTTGAACATAATGCTGTTTAATATTTTAATTTCCATAATTAACTTGTTAGGAATTTGGTGTAATCCAATTTCACATCATCATTGAAGCTGTCTAAATAGTTTTCGGTAACTGCTACAGAACTATGCCCCAATGATTCTTTGATAAACTCCGTAGAAACACCCCTGCGCTTCATTACAGTTGAAAAAGTATGCCTAGCTGCGTAAGTACCTATCTTTTGGTCTATGCCTAATTCTTTCCGTATCTTCTCCATTCTTAAGTTTACCCATTTTATAAAGCGTTTACAACGATTTTTTACCGTGATGGGGTTTAAACCTGTTTCGAGGATTGGGAATAAATAAGGATTTGAGGAATCTGTATTTTTCCACTTTTCCACTATTGCCAATGCTTTTGGATGCAAGCCTATTTTAATTGGGCGTAAATCCTTCTTCTTGGTATTCTTAGTTTTTTGACGGATAAAATTCAAATAGCTGCCATCAATATTTGAAGGTTTTAATTGGACAATATCAGCGAAGTTAATGCCACTGCATAAATATGATAGAATCCAAAAATCTAGTGCCTTTTGTTCGTCTTCTTTTGTTGGAGTATGATTAAGTAATTTATTTATTTCAATGTCTGATAAAGCCTTTTTAATATTTTGTCCGGATGGGATTTCGTATTTTTTGAATGGGTATTTTTCTTGTTGGAGTAAACCCGCAGCAATTACTTGATTTATTATAGCACGAAGCTGGCGAAGATAGATTCCAATAGTAGTATTTGAATTACCCTTATTAAGCATATAAGCCTCATATTCCTCCAATAAAGCTGGGGTTACATCTTGTATGTGCAAGCCCTTTTTGAACTCATTTAAGGAGTTAATAGTAGTCCTGTATGAAGAAGCTGTACCAACCCTGCCTTTATCATTTAGTGTTTTTACATAGGTATCAAACCAATGCTGCAAAGCAGTATTATTATTAGTTTTTGTAACTGAATTACTGTAAAACAAATCTTCAAAAGCAATAAATGAAAAAGGAACTAAATCAGCAATAATCTTTTCTGCCTTTTGCTGTTTTGTATTTAGTATATTTTTTATTTCCTTTAAATTTGAATCTCTTAGCTTGGAACTATTTAATTTTTCCCACTCTTGAATTGTTGCATGACAATTGGTTGAGAATCTTTTTTTATTTGGTTTGCAATAGATTACCATTTTAATTAAGCACTTATTTTCGGCATTGGGTTTTGTCTTTTCAAGGTAAAAACTAACCGTAACATTCTGTTCTAACATGGTAATTCTATTAAGCATTGCGACCACAAATGCGACCATAAAGATACGGAATAAAGCTAAATAAAGTAGTAACAAAAGAAAATAAAAGAAGATTATAGGTTTAAATATTCTAAAAATGATAGCAAAAGATAGTATAAGAAAGGTAGCAGCCCCGACTCATAATCAGGGGGTCCCTGGATCATGCCCAGGTGGGCCCACACTACTCTAAAAGCAGTTACGATTAATATTCGTAGCTGCTTTTTTCTTTTAAACCCATGGGTTTAAACGCATACCAATATAAGCTGGTATAAGTAGAAAGAATCAAAGAAGAGAATAAAGCACGATGTCTGTTTATGTAAAAATTAAATTTTCCCCAGGTTTGAAGGATTGTAGTAATTATTGTTCATTGTTCAGCAATTGCTGTCTTTCCAGATAAATTACACAAGTAGCTTTCAATACTATTTACTAGGCGTCAAACCCCCATTTCATATCTTACCGAAAGCATTAAATTGTGGGTAAGCTGCAACAATTACCATTTATCCACCTTTTTGATTCTCCAAGTAGAAGAACCGGGTAAACCGAAGCGAAGAAGTAAGCGGAGGGTTTGATATTTATAAAAATAACGATGCACCCAAATGCGGTAAACCCATCCGCTTTTCTCTTCGTTGGGAAGAGGTAGGAGATGGGTGTTTGATGGATATTTTCTCCTTTTTTATTAGATGCGATAACCTTTTTAACAACACTAATAATAATAAAGTCAATATCCCCTTTTTATAGAAATAGCTATCCAACAACCACCCACTTGATAATAGATTGTAAACGTATTTCTTTCTTACAAAACTGCTAATGCTGTAAGCATATTTACCCTTTCGGTTGTAAGCGATCCATTTCTAGTGGCTTTTTTTTGCGCGGTTAACCAACGGTATAAGGGGAATTTTTTCCCAGCAACTATTTTAGGTATAACATTATTACCTGTTGTTTTGATATAACTTTCAAGACGATTAAAATAGTTTTTCCACCTTAATGCTGACGCATTATTATCAGACCATCTAATCCCAATACCATCCAACAAATCTACTTTATCTTGTTTTAAGGGTGTAAAAGGGTGGTGCGACTTACTGTGTCTCTTTCGTTGAGTTTGACACCAGTTATGTAATTTATACTCTCTTCCTTCAGTTGCGTATGCCCTAGGCCAAAAATTATTTTCAACAACAAAACTTGCTACGTCCTCAAATTGGGTATGCCATCTCTGCTCATCGGTATATTTTCTTCCATATTTCTTATCAATAGCCAATATAAGATTCTTTTTTGAAGTAACTAATTTATTTGCTTTGATTCTCATTCTCTGAAAATGCAGCCATACAGCAAGCGAATTGTTTTTTCTGGACGTTGGGATTGCTTTGTTTCTTTTCACAAAATCCTTCAACCATCTATATTTTACTTCCCAATCTGTTTCCATGAAATATGTTTTAAAACAAATTGTATTCAATAGTTTTTGTCTTTCCTCACTCAAAGATTCAAAATTATCATATTGCCACTTGCACCATTTGTAATACTTGTCGGATTTATATACTCGTTGAAGCTTTAGCAGATAATTTTCTTTTATGTGTTCAAACCTTGCCATCCAATCTTCTTCCGTATCATTCGCACTAAAAGCAGGAATATAGCAAAGCGTATTCCATTTGGCAGTATGTTTGTCACTCATGCAGCCATTCGCTTTGTCTTCTAGTTGCTTACTGAACCATCTATACCGGGTCATGTTTTTATAGTGATAAGTAGAAGGTTTTGGCCATTTATCATTTGGGCTATTGACGAAATGTACCAATTCCTCAAAATTATTGTTCCATCGTTGTTCTAGTTCATCTTCACTAAGTCCTTTATTTTGTTCTATTGGATAAATGCTTGTAGCCAAAAAAGTACATTCATCCAAAGATTCCCATTGTTCGCATTCAGAAGGTAATAGTTCTCCTTGGTCATAATAGGCCAACTGCGCAAGAATCCATACCAGTTTTTTTTCATACTTAGCGTTGCCCTTGGGATAGATTCCTTTATATAATAATCTTTTTAGTGAACTATAATGATCCTGCCAGTTAGTAAGTCGTAAGTTCCAGCTAAAACCAATTCGGTCGAGCCTTTCTATATTGTCTGCATGTAGCTTGCCATTTCTGCGTACATTCCTTATCATGGACATCCATTGGTAGAGTTTCGGTTGCTCATACTGGTTTGGAAATGGCTTATTATTAATCTTTAAAATAGTTAGTTCTGCTATATTATTTTCAAAACCAATTTGAAATTTGCTTTCTTTGGGCAGTTTTAGAGGGCGATATTTATTCATAATGTAGCAAGCATAGTTTTGTGCTACACCTTTACCTACAAATATACCCTTTAATAAAACGGGAACGCAAAAGAAAAATAATGGGTAGATGTTATGAATACAAATAAATAGTAGCTGATAGTAGAAACTAATCCCAGTATTAAATACCCAATACCTTCTTTTTAAATTAAGGCTTCAAGCAGGCGGTATTGGTATGAGCGTGTAGAGTCGGATTATAATCCGTCATTTTTGTGTGGTAATACGCATTGTAATTTGTCTTTAGGGTTGCAATTTATATTAGTTACCCACCTCCAACCTTCTCCAAGTAGCAGAACCGGGTAAACCGTAGCAAAGAAATAAATGCAAGTTTTGCTATCAATAAAAATAACGACGCACACCATAGCGGCAAACCCATTTGCTATTCTCTTCGTTGAGGAAGGGTAAGAGGTGGGTGTTTAATTTCATCCTTCACCTCCTCTCCCATCACTCCCTTCCCAAACTATTTTTTTGTTTTACCAAAGAATTATTTTTTTATTCCATTAATAAACTTCAATAGTGGTACTTTTGTGTCTTGCAAAACGATAAAGCTTTTAGTTAAGCCCGTTACCCAATATAAACCTCAACAAAGTAGTACGCATACCGGTTGCTTAAACAAACAGAACAACCGCTGTCACCCGCACAATCACCGCTGCTTTAGTAACATCCCTAAAGCTAACGACCTTTACCCATCTATGCAAATGGTGGTAAAGCATCTAATAATCTCGGTAGTTTTTATTAAAATCTCTAGAAACCCAGCGCAAATCTTTGGGAATGCGACGAAAATCTCTAGGAACCTGGAGCAAATCTCCAGAAACCTAGCTTAAATCTCTGGAAACGCGACATAAATCTCTAGGAATGCGGAATAAAACTCCGGGAACGCAATACAAATCTCTGGGAACCTAGCTTAAAACATTGGAGACTTCACACAGGTCTCCAGAAACCTAGCTTAAATCGTTAGAGATATAGCCTAAAAAAAAGAAATCAAGTGATTTGGAAAAAACATTTTTAATTAATTTAAATTATATTTCATGGTTTATAAACAAGATTGGATACCTAGAACGTATTCTAAATTTATTCCGTTTGCAAACAATTTTACGGTTATAGCCGTAAAAAACGGGACTGCCTGGAAAATTAATGCAGGTAACCTTTCCCTTTTGGGTATACAGAATGCAGATACCATTAAGTTTTATGCTATTTCTTCTGTAAAAAAAACGAGTTCAATCTCTGATAAAGAAAATACCAGAAAGGCAATTAAGGAACAAAAAGCCACTATGAGGCAAATTGGAATTGGAGAAATGAAAACAAATTTATTCATGACCGATGTAGATCGTTCTAGTGTTGGCGTAATAAATGATAGTGGTACACATACCCTTTCTCCGGTAGCTGAAGTTGCACCTACTGCCATTTTTACCCGCACTGGAAATCTCGGTGGGAAATTTAGATTTATTGACCCAGCAACCGAAGTAGGCGGCAGACCCGCCGGACAGGATGGTATATCCATCTCTTTTGGGTTTTATGCCCCCGGCACAACGCCTCCGTTGGAAGTAGATTGTACACAAACGGTTCTTTTTTCTAGAAAAGTGGGTGGTGTAGTGTTTGCACCTGCCAACATTAATAAACTTTTTATTGGTTATGTGCGCTACAAAAATACCCGTAATATATTGGGTACGGTTGCTGCTCATGTAATGGGTACGGTTTACTGATAATGGCTTTACGCCTCTGGTAGAAGTAGCATCGTTTTGGTTACACGCCACAAATACGCTAAGGATTCAGGATGGAAAGATGAAAAAAAAGAGAATAATAATCCCGTCTTTTCTTACTGGTATCCTCGGTGTTTTTGTGGTTATTTTATGAAAACAATTTGCCACGAAGCCCCAAAGACAGAAAGAAGCACAAAGTATAGTCTATTTCTTTTGGTTTCCCTTAGTGCCGCTTTGCGACTTAGAGCCTTAGTAGCGAAAACAATTTGCCACGAAGCCCCAAAGACAGAAAGAAGCACAAAGTATAGTCTATTTCTTTAGGTTTCCCTTAGTGCCGCTTTGCGACTTAGAGCCTTAGTAGCGAAAACAATTTTCCACGAAGCCCCAAAGACAGAAAGAAGCACAAAGTATAGTCTATTTCTTTTGGTTTCCCTTAGTGCCGCTTTGCGACTTAGAGCCTTAGTAGCGAAAACAATTAGCCACGAAGCCCCAAAGACAGAAAGAAGCACAAAGTATAGTCTATTTCTTTTGGTTTCTCTTAGTGCCGCTTTGCGACTTAGAGCCTTAGTGGCGAAAACAATTTTCCACGAAGCCCCAAAGACAGAAAGAAGCACAAAGTATTATCTATTTCTTTAGGTTTTCCTCAGTGCCGCTTTGCGACTTAGAGCCTTATTAGCGAAAACAATTTGCCACGAAGACCCAAAGACTAAACTTAATCGCTTTCTAAACTATGTGCACTATGTATCTAGGTTCCTATATGTTTATTCTTTTTTCTCATTTTTCAAAACCAATTGTATAAACCCATATTATACATACCTGGTCTTTCACTTCATTTTTCCTCACAAAACAAATCATTATCTTCATTAGTTAATGCTATTAAAACAGTAAACCTTAAATTGCACACCTAAAACAGTTATTATGACAATAGGCACTTTTTCATACCCGATTCCCGCAAACGAACCTACTTTTCAATATGGTCCCGGCAGTGCCGAAAAGATTGCCCTCAAGGAAAGGTTAGCTGCACTAAAGAACGATACCGTAAACATACCCATGTATATAGGGAACGAAAAAGTGTATACTGATAAAAAAATTGCGATTAACCCTCCCTACGAAAAAGATTTTGTGTTGGGGCAATTTAGTGAGGGCGACGAAACACATGTGCAACGTGCCATTGAGGCTGCCCTTGCTGCAAAAGCAGGTTGGGAAGCGATGAGCTGGGAAAATAAAGCACACATATTTTTGAAGGCAGCCGAACTTTTGTCTACCAAATATCGCTACCATATTGTGGCAGCTACGATGTTGGGACAAGGAAAAAATGCTTTTCAGGCAGAGATAGATGCTGCTTGTGAGTTGATAGACTTCCTTCGTTTTAATGTACATTTTTTGAGTGAGATTTATAAACAACAACCCATTTCGAGCCCGGGCATGAATAACAGGGTAGAGTGGCGTCCGTTGGAAGGTTTTGTATTGGCAGTGAGTCCGTTTAACTTTACGGCTATCGCCGGTAACCTTTGTGCAAGTGCTGCCATGTGTGGCAATGTAGTGGTTTGGAAACCAGCCTACACACAGGTATATTCTGCCAACATTATCATGCAGGTATTTAAAGAAGCAGGCTTGCCCGATGGGGTTATAAACCTGATTTATGTAGATGGGCCCGTTCTTGGTAAAGTATGTTTTTCGCACCACGACTTTGCAGGTGTGCACTTTACAGGTAGCACAGGCGTGTTCAACACCATGTGGAAATCTATCGGCGAAAACATTACGAAGTATAGAACCTATCCAAAAATTGTAGGAGAAACGGGCGGCAAAGATTTTGTGATGATTCATAAAAGTGCCGATATAGATGTGGCAGTTACCGCATTGGTGCGTGGTGCATTTGAGTACCAAGGGCAAAAGTGTAGTGCTGCATCGAGGGCATACCTGCCAAGTAATATTGCGAAAGCTATAAAAGCAAAACTGGTAGAAACTTTGGCAACCATAAAGGTTGGAACCCCTGAAGACTTCAGCAATTTTGTGAATGCAGTAATTGATGAACGCGCTTTCGACAAGATAGTCAACTTTATAGAGACCGCTAAAAACGACCATAGGGTGAAAGTTATTGCGGGTGGAAACTACGATAAATCTGTGGGGTACTTTATAGAACCTACGGTGCTTGAAGCCTCAGATCCTACCTATAAAACGATGTGCGAGGAGATATTTGGCCCGGTATTAACCATCTATGTCTACGATGCAGAGGCGTACGAAGAAACGCTACATTTGGTAGATACAACTTCGCCGTATGCACTCACCGGCGCCATTATTGCCCAAGACCGTGTAGCAGTAGAATTGGCTACCAACAAATTGCGCAACTCGGCAGGCAATTTTTACGTAAATGACAAGCCAACAGGGGCAGTAGTTGGTCAGCAACCATTTGGTGGGGCCCGAGGTAGCGGTACCAATGACAAAGCAGGAAGTATTATTAATTTGTATCGTTGGCTCAGTGCTAGAACCATTAAAGAAGTATATGTACCTGTTACAGATTACACATATCCTTTTGTGAAGGAGGCTTAGGTTGAAGCCTCAAAAAGAGGATAATCTGGCAGGCAGCATACAGCAATATTCACAGAGGTTACAGGTCTAGTTAAAAAGAGAAGGCTTAGGGTAGATTCATTTTTATGAACCAATTTCTTCTCTGTGTTTCTTTCTGTATTTCCACTTTTGATAGTCTTTACAAACTGGGCTATAAAAACCTTTCTATTAAGCCTAAATTGAATGCATTGCTGTGAAAGAATGGCGTAAAGGAATCATAGCGATTTCTCTTACTCATGCCGATTTTCCAGAACCTAATGGGCATTCTTATTTTAGTTATATTAATGTGTCATGAAATAAGTGAATGCCGCATGCTTCCCCAATATATTCCTCCTTCTTTAGTGTAGTAGGTAATCGGTTTAAATACCCATTAATGTTGTGGTTTATAATACTTAGCAACAGTTTCATCCATTACACTTTGTAGTTGTGCAATTCTATTTGCGTCACTTGGATGGGTACTTGCAAATTCTGGCGGCTTTTGTCCACCTGCCATTTGCTCCATTCTGTGCCAGAAATTGATAGCTTCATGCGGATCATAACCAGCAAGCGCCGTAAACACCAACCCATATTTATCAGCCTCGTATTCATTTTGACGACTAAACGGAAGCATGATACCATATTGTGAACCCAAGCCGTAGGCCGACCCATACAATGCCTGTGTTTCTTTGGGTTTATTCGCAATAGCCATAGACAATGCCTGACCACCCAACTGTTGTAGTAGTGCCTGACTCATCCGTTCCTTACCATGTTTTGCCAATGCGTGTGTTACTTCATGCCCGATCACTACCGCCAAGGCTGCCTCATTTTGGGTAATAGGAAGGATGCCTGTATACACAACTATTTTTCCACCGGGCATACACCATGCATTGGCTTCATTACTTACAACCGTATTTATTTCCCAGGAATAATCGCTCAGTTCATCTGTTCTGCCAAGGTCTGCATAGTATTTTTGTACCGCCGCTATGATGCGTTTACTCACTTTGGTTACTACAGCCGCATCCTTACTACTACTATTGGGGCTAATTACTTTATTGGTACTCAGAAACTGCTTGTACTGGCTTGCCGATGTAGTGATGACTTCTTGATCGGAAACTAAGCTTAACTCACTTCTGTGGGTGAGGGTATTGGTGGTGCATCCGGTGATACTAAGGGCGAAAACGATACAAGAAACAACGAAAGAATATTTTTTCATGGTGCGTGACTAAATGATAGATTGTTTGCGACAAAAATAAAGACTTGTGATTATGTAATAAGCAGAAGATGTTTTTTAATTGAACCCTTATTTAACGATTGCCCTACCAAAAAGTACAAAAAAAGCATCTTAGCTTAGTGAAAATGAATGAGAGTTGGTGTTTTTAATGTGTAATTTTTACATATTATAAGCCTAAAGCAATAAGTTTGCAACAAGATTTTCAAAATATACACATTATGAAACGATTACTTGTTGTTATCATTGCCTTTTTAATCACTACTAAATCTATCTGTCAGATGAACCGTATCAGCGAACAGGCCGGTAATGTACTCAAGGAAACGATTGTTGATGGGGGTATAGATTTAAAGCTTTCCAATGGCTATGCACGCATCACTGCCTACAATGCAACGACCATTCGTATCCGTGTTGGTAAGAATCCCTTTACTACAGACCATTCTTTTGCAGTCGATAACCTCAACGCTACAGGTAAGTTACAAACACTACAATCGGAAGAAACAGATAAGGTTTATCAGACAGATTCATTAGTGGTGAAAGTTGCCACGCATCCCTTCAGGGTAAGTATTTACAACCATAACAACCAATTACTCTGTGCCGATGAAGCAACTTTGGGAGTAAGCTGGTATGGCGACAAGGTAAGTTGCTACAAACAATTACACCGTGATGAGAAATTTATTGGGTTAGGCGAAAAGACGGGCGACATCAACCGCAGGGGAAACTTCTACCAGAACTGGAATACAGATGCGCCTGCCTACAGTAATAGTGCCGACCCCCTCTATGCAACCATACCTTTCTTTATTGGGGTACATGATAGTCTTACCTATGGGATATTCTTTGACAATAGCAATAAGTCGTACTTTAACTTTGGGGGTGGAGCCGATGAAGAACTGTTTCATTTTGGAGCGGATGATGGCGAGATGAACTATTATTTCTTTGGCGGAAATACCGTTGCTAGTATCATCAAAGACTATACAAATCTCACAGGACGTACACCTATGCCTCCCCTATGGAGTTTGGGTTTTCAGCAATCAAGATGGGGGTATGACAACCAGGAACAACTATTAACCATCGCCAAGACTTTCCGTGAAAAGAAGCTGCCTGCCGATGTAATTGTGAGCGACATCAATTACATGGACAACTATAAAGTCTTCACCTGGAGTAGCAAATATCCCGATGTAAAGGGAATGTTGGGGCAGATGAAGGGGATGGGCTTTGATATGGTTACGATCATCGATCCGGGCATTAAAGTAGAAAAAGGATACAAGGCATATGAAGACGGATTGGCTGGTAATCACTTTGCTAAGTATCCGGGTGGTAGGCCTTATATTGGTCACGTATGGCCGGGTCGTTGTCACTTTCCAGATTTCACCAAAGAAGAAACAAGAAAGTGGTGGGGAACCAATTTTAAGCAACCCTATATAGACAATGGTGTAAAGGGTTTTTGGAATGACATGAATGAACCCGCCGCTTGGGGGCGTGAGTTTCCAAATCTGATTGAGTTTGGAGAAGGTAAAGACAAGCAAACCCTCTATAGTGTAAAGAATGCTTACGGTTTGTTGATGGCACGCGCCACTTATGAAGGTACAAAGCTCGGCTTGAATGGACAGCGTCCCTTTGTGTTGACTAGGGCTTCTTATTCGGGCATTCAAAAGTATGCTGCCCAATGGACAGGCGACAATGTAAGCAGCGATGAACACATGCTATTGGGTTTCCGACTATTAAATAGTATGGGCTTGAGTGGTATTCCTTATGTGGGTATGGATATTGGTGGTTTTATGGGCAACCCATCACCCGAATTGTTCATCCGTTGGTTGAGTTTGGGCGTTTATAGTCCGTTGTTCAGGAACCATACTTGCATCGACTACAATTATCGGGAACCATGGTTATTTGGCGAGGCAAATACGGTTAAAATCAGGGCTATCTTAGAGCAACGCTACCGGTTGTTGCCGCATTTATATAGTGCGTTCTACCAAGCCCATCAAACAGGGATGCCCATCAACAGAATGTTGCCGATAGACTATACTTTCGATGACAAGGCGTATAGCAATAAATACCAGAACCAATATATTTTTGGTAATGGTCTGTTGGTTTGTCCTGTTGCATCCACTCAAAACAGTACGGAGGTCTATCTCCCTGGAAAAAGTAACTGGTACCGCTTTAGTACCGATAAAATCTATGCCGGAGGCAGTAATTACTTCGTAGAAAGTCCTTTGGAAGATGTGCCTGTGTTTGTAAAGGGAGGCAGTATCATCCCTATGCAATCCACTGTTCAGCATACAAAAGAAAAGGGCGATGGCATCTTATACCTCCATATCTATAAAGGAAAAGAAACAAATGTGTATACCTATTACGAAGATGATGGTAATACTTACGACTACGAAAAGGGAACGTATTACAAAAGGGATATCGTGTACAATTCACCGGCAACGCTCACCCTTAAAGCAAAGGAAGGAAGTTACAACAGTAAGTTTAAAAAGGTGAAAGTTGTGTTGCACGGATTTGATAATAATTCTTCCACTGAGTACGATTTAACCGATGGTGATATGACGATTAAGTTACATGATTGAATAAATAATGGAATCCAGTAAAGGATTCATCCATTAGAAATACGGTTATTTGGAGATATCAATAAATAAACCAATAAACGCATCGAAGTCTTATAAGTTATAGATTTGTTTTTCTGATGAAACAAGTATTGCAGTATAAATCGTCACAAATAGCCTACTATTCTTATGGTAATGGCAAAGAGATGGTGTTCTGCTTTCATGGTTATGGACTTACAGGTGAGAGCTTTGCCGTATTACAACCTGTTCTTGAAGCAGATTATACACTTATCTGCATAGATTTACCTTTTCATGGAGCTACTAATTGGCAAGAAGGACTTAATTTTTCTAGTGATGATCTTTGGGAAATACTACTTAAAATTAATCCATCACCCAATACCCCTTTCAGCCTGATGGGCTACAGTATGGGCGGAAGAATTGGCTTGCAGTTACTGCAAAATCATCCCAAACAAATAAAGCAACTGGCATTGATTGCACCCGACGGACTCAAGTTTAACTGGTGGCAAGAGGCGGCAACGCATACTGTTATGGGCAATAAACTTTTTAGCTACACAATGCGACATCCACAATGGTTGTTTGCACTAATAAAAGTTGCTAGTTCCCTCAGACTTATAAACAAATCCATTGAAGTCTTTACGCTTTTGTACATAAGTGAAGAACAGGAGCGACACTTGTTGTACAAAAGATGGTGTGCCATGAAGGACTACACACCAAGTTTGAAAGTATTACGCAAGTTGATTAATCTCTACAAAATACCTGTAAACCTGTTGTTTGGGGCGTATGATAAAGTAATTACTACCAAGCAGGGTGATGCATTCAAAAAGAAGGAGCCACTTATTACTGTGACGGAACTAAAATGCGGGCACCAGATAATAAAGGAAAAGTATGCAGCGGAAGTAGCTTTGTTACTAAGAAAAAGCTTAAATAATAATGGTAACTAAAACCTGTTATAGTTCTGTACTCATTTTGCTTTATGATTGTAATGATATCTTACTCGGTAAAGTTGTTTGGTGATGACGAAAGAAACACTTTCTTTTGCATTGCATTTTAAATCATAAAGTAACGTTAGCAAATAAACTCTATCAATTAATAATAGACCCCCATCATGACAACAGTTCAATCAGTAATTCTCTCCATCGTAGAAGGACTCACCGAGTTCTTACCCGTTTCTTCCACCGCTCACATGAAGATTACCAACCCGTTGATTGGTGTTTCGATAGACTCCTTCGAAGAGATGTTTGAAGTAGTGATACAACTTGCAGCTATCCTGAGCGTGGTAACTGTTTATTGGAAAAAGTTCCTCAATTTTAAGTCCCCAACCTTTTACATCAAACTAATTCTTGCACTAATCCCAGCTATCATCTTTGGGGCATTACTAAAAAAACACATCGATTCGGCATTGAGTAACCTCACCTTTATTGCTTGTGTAATGATTGGGGGTGGTATCCTGTTATTATTCGTAGATAAATTATTTACAAAAAATGAAATAACGGACGAAGGGGAAATTTCTTATACAAAGGCATTGACCATCGGCTGTTTTCAGGTATTATCCATTCTGTTGCCGGGTCTTAGTAGAAGTGCTGCAACCATAGTGGGTGGTATGAGCCAGAAATTGACCAGAAGTGTTGCCGCCGAATTCTCTTTCTTTTTAGCGGTACCTACCATGTTTGCCGCTTCGGTAAAAGCCCTTTGGGACTTGCATAAAGAACACCCAGCTGTTTTAACGGATACTTCCAACCTTGGCACACTAGCTATAGGATCTGTAATAGCCTACGTCATTGCCTTATTATCCATTAAGTTTTTCATTGGTTACCTTCAAAAACATGGCTTCAAAGTATTTGGTATCTACCGTATTATATTAGGAAGTATTGTTTTATTGCTTATCTATAAAGGAATGATTTAGGGTTAATGGTTAATGAAACCTTCCTTTCTTCCTTGAACCAAATCAATATATTGTTGGGGCGTTTTTTGATTGTGTGAGCAATAGAAGTGGTTATAGCTTTTGTTTCTTTGGGCAAACGATAGGAACATAAACAAGGTGGAATAAATAAAAATTAATTTCACGAAGGCTATGAACGAAGTTCAATTAAACCCGAATAAATGTAACCTCAAAAGAGAAATATGAAGTGCGTGATTTGTATAAAAGTCACATGTCACACTTCACAATATGTAGGAATTTGCTTGCTACGAAAAGAGATGATACACCAACCAACTCATAGAATAAGCCAATAATGTCATATAGACGAATTGTATGGCAGGCCATTTCCAGCTTTTGGTTTCTCGCTTTACCACTGCCAACGTACTCATACACTGCATGGCTAATACATAAAAGACCATCAGCGAAAGGGCAGCGGGTAGGGTATATACTTTGCTGCCATCGGGGTGACGGGCAGCCTGTAGTTTCTCACGTAATGAAGAATTATTTTCCTCTTCTACACTATAAAGCGTGGCCATTGTACCTACGAATACTTCCCTTGCAGCAAAAGAAGTAATGAGGGCAATGCCAATTTTCCAATCATATCCCAATGGTTTGATTGCAGGTTCAATCGCTTTTCCTAAGATGCCCGCATAAGAATTTTGTAGCTTCTCAGATGAGAACTGTCTGTTTAGTTCATTCTTCTGTTCGGGGTGTTGTTGAACGGCTATGGTGTAATTTTCTTTGAGATTCGCTATTCTATTGCCTGGTCCAAAAGAACTGAGAAACCATAACAAGAGACTGATGGTGATGATGATCCGACCCGCATCGTGTATGAATATCTTTGCCTTCTCGACCATCGTAATACCTGCATTCTTCCAACGTGGGCTACGGTAAACGGGTAATTCGAGAATAAAAAAGCTCTTCTCTTTGATATGAATAAACCATTTGGCTACAAAGCTGACTACCAATGCCATCACTGTTCCTAACAGATATAACCCCATCATCACCAACCCTTGTAGACTGAGGAAACCAAAGTAATATTTGTTGTCGATGACCAGCGAAATGAGGATGGTATAGACCGGAAGCCGCGCACTACAACTCATGAGTGGGGTGATGAGGATGGTGAGTAGCCGTTCTTTTTTATTTTCGATATTGCGGGTACTCATGATGGCAGGAACGGCGCAGGCAAAACCACTAATCATAGGCATAACACTCTTGCCGTTGAGTCCTACTTTGCGCATGAGTTTATCGGTCAGAAAACTGATGCGCGCCATATATCCGGTGTCTTCCAAGAGGGTAATCAATCCAAATAAAATCATTATCTGGGGAATGAAAACCATGATGCCACTTAGTCCGGCCACCAGACCATTCACCAACAAATCGCTCCACCAAGCTGCTGGTAATTGATTGTTGAGGTATGTGGCTAATTGTTGAAAGACCCATTCGATGCCGTCCATAGGAAACTGTGCGAGCCAGAATATACTTTGGAATAAGAGGAACAAAACGCCGATAAGAATCAGGTACCCCCATGTGCGGTGAAGTAATATGTTGTCCAGTTTTTCCGTAAACAGTTTCTTCTCCAAAGGGTCAGGCTCTACTACATTTTGCCCCATCGTTGTTTTGATGCGCTGGTAACGCTGCATAATTTCTTCGGCCTGTGTCTTGGTTGGATTGAAATTATTATCAATTTCAATCTGTTCAATCGCTTCCTGTTGTTGGTTGGACAATGGGAAGTTTTCGTGATTGATGAGGTAATGAATAGCGGCATATTCGCTCAAATGCGGAAATAGCTTTTGAACCTCACTAATGGCAACTGGGGCAAGTTTTTCTGCATCAATGAAGTTGCGTTGAAATTTCTTTTTGGATATATTAGTTGCCCTTGCCAACACCTTTTTCAGCTCGGAAAGTCCTTTATTCTTTCTAGGATTCACCAAAACAACCGGAACGCCTAAGTCTGTTGCCAATCCATTTACATCTATCTTGATTCCCTTCTTTTCTGCCAGATCATTCATGGTCAAAGCCAATACTACCGGAATCTTGAGGTCTAGTATCTGACTACAAAAGAGAAGATTACGTTTGAGGTTGCTGGCATCAGCAACTAGTAAAACCATATCCGGTTTTACTTCTTCGGTGTCGGCATTCATCAACACTTTGTACGCCACCCATTCATCGGCACGACGTGGATAGAGGCTATAGGTACCGGGCAAATCAATCAGTTCTGCTTTGGTTTCTTCATCCAGATCTATAAAACCTGTTTTCTTATCGACGGTTACCCCCGGAAAATTACCTACCTGTTGGTTAAGACCCGTTAATGCATTAAACAGCGACGTTTTGCCACTGTTTGGGTTGCCTACCAATGCGATATGTATGGGA
>CAISCV010000205.1 GCA_903883945.1 uncultured Chitinophagaceae bacterium
GTGGGGTGAGGCTGCACTTTTTTGTTTATGCAGCTTCTGCCATAAAGCCATTGTCAAGACACTTCTTTACAATTTCCTAAATGAGATAACTAAAGTCACATCGTAATAGACCAATTTGGAAATAAAATATAACTATTATTAGTCTATCCGACCCCAAACCCAGCGAGCGTCATATTGACGATAGGAGATATCTGCCCGATACAAGTCAACGTCATTTCCGTTGATAATTACCAGTTTTTATCTCATTACAAAGGCATTACCCTAAATCCAAACTTCATAAAAAAGGTTTTATTAGCTCCTCAAACTGATTCTAAATTTATTTAAAAACTCAATAATAACCAACCACCTTAATTCATCCTTTTTTTGAACTTACCTACCGATTATTCGTTTAAAAGTCCTATCAACTCGGTGACATCACATATCCTTAACACTTTAATCTTATTTTAAGGTGTTATTTTCGCCGGCGAATTGAAATTTATGCAATTGTCATGGGTTTTTAATCATCCATTACAGGACAATAGAGGTTATCTCTTGCAAAAGAGAAAGAACTGAATTTATCAATTAAACAAGCAAACTATGTATAGAATCTACACTTTATTAATTTTAAGCTTTACCTTTTTGCAAGTATCTGCACAATATCCCGGCGGTGGAGGGATGGGCAGAACAGGGGGAGGGGGAGGGGCCAATAGAGCAAATCTGAACATTGGTCATTTTTATGGAAAGATAGTAGACGACAAAAAGAAAGGGGTAGGAGGTGTCACGGTACAATTACTTGGGAGTAAATATGATACTGCCACCAAGCAAATAAAACAAAAGGTAGTAAAAACAGATATTACAGAAAACAATGGCGACTTCGATTTGGATGCTATATCATTAATAGGCGAGTATAAACTAAAAATAAGCTCGGTAGGCTATAAAAAAATTGAGTTGCCTGTAACCTTTGGCATCCAAAGACCAGCCCCCGGTACAACCCCCGATTACCAAAAAATAGCTGCTATGGCAGACAAAGACCTAGGCAACATAAAAATAGTTACCGAAGCTGCAGATTTGGGTAATGTAACCGTAACGTCGGTAGCGAAACCTGTTATGGAAGTAGGCTTAGACAGAAAAGTATTCAATGTAGATAAAAACCTAAGCAGCACAGGACAAACGGCTACTGAGATAATGAAAAGTATCCCGTCTGTAAGCGTAGATATAGATGGTAATGTAACAATGCGAAATGCAACTCCTACCATCTTTGTGGATGGTCGGCCTACAACGCTTACATTAGATGAGATTCCCTCAGACATCATAGATAAAATAGAAATCATCACCAATCCCTCAGCAAAATTTGATGCTAGTGGCGGAGGTGCCGGTATTTTGAATATAATATTAAAGAAAAATAGAAAGAATGGCTATAATGGCAACATCAGAGGAGGTATAGATGCAAGAGGAAAAGTGAATGGGGGAGGGGATATTAATTACCGTCAGAACAAAATAAACTTTACGGGAAGTGCCAATTACATGCAACGGAAATATATTACGTCTACTATTAGCAACAGTACCTATTTTTCGAACCCCTATACGCAGGTCGATTACAATACGGCGGGCGATAACAACGGACACTTTCAGTTTTACAGAGCAGGCATAGATTATTTTGCTGATATAAGAAATACATTCAGTATTTCCGGCAACTACACCGAAGGGCGTTTTAGCAATTATGCCACACAAAATACAGATAGCAGTCATCCACTCCAATACATTTCTTATTCCAACAGAATCTCGGACGCCAAGCTGTATTTTAAAAATGTAGGGGGGCAATTAAGCTATAAACACAATTTCACAAAGGATGGAGAAGATATTACTGCAGACATAAATTACAATGAAGTTAATAATAGCAATATCACCAATATCAATTCTATTATCTACAATACGGGAGGTGGTAATCGAAAATACATATTGCCCTACCAGCAAGTAAGTAATGGTAGTGGATATAACCATTATTTTACCATTCAGAGTGATTATGAAAATCCAATTTCCGACAATAAGAAAATTGAGGGGGGAATAAGGGCTGCAATCAGAGACTTTGGAACTACTAGTTTGCAAAATGCAGGAGATTCCTCCTCGTCCTTACCATTCAGTTCAAATGCAAGTAGCGAATACAAGTATCGCGATGAAGTTTTTGCAGCGTATGCTACTTATAGCTTCAAGATAAAAAATCTTAGCTTACAGGTGGGGCTAAGAGGAGAAAGCTCCAACTACACAGGACAATTATATAATCCTGTTACCGGAGCCGATTCGGCACTTCCCATTAAGGTCAATTATCCAATAAGTTTATTTCCAAGTGTCTACATGACTTATAAATTGGACGATAACCAAAGCTTTCAGCTAAATTATTCTCGCAAAATAAATAGGCCAAACTTCTTTCAGATTTTGCCGGTTTATAACTTCTCAGACCCCCAAAATCCTTCTGTGGGTAATCCAAACCTAAAGCCTGAATTTGCGAATAATCTCGAGTGGTCATATAATAATAATTATAACCGTACCGACAACTTTTTGGCAACAGCTTATTTTAAATATGCGACCAATCTCATCAGTTCGTATTTATACAAAGACGTAAACAAAGATTTATTGTCTAATGCGCCTATGGCGGATAGTTTGTATTATTCTAGTTATATAAATGCCAATTACACTTATTCTTATGGGGTTGAATTAACAGAAAAGGTTACGGTAAAAAAATGGTGGGAAGTATTGATGAACTTTAATATGTTCGACTCTAAGTTAAGTACCAATATCCCTAACCAAAGTGCAATAAATAATAGCCTTTTAAGTTGGTTCTCAAAAGTAAATACTACTTTCAAATTTGGGAAAGGTATCAGTTTGCAAGTAACCTGGGAAAGCAGATCAAAAACAATTACACCTCAAAATGGCGGAGGATACGGCGGCGGAGGAGGAAGAAGTAGTGGTGGATATATGGGTGGAGGTCCACAAACATTGGCGCAAGGGTATACCTTACCTCGATATTGGGATGTGGATGCCGCAATCAAAAAAGACTGGACCTGGAAAGGGGGCAAAGGGGCTTCGCTTACCCTCTCTATCAATGATATATTCAAGACAGGTAACAAATCTGAAGCCTATTCCAGTTACTTTACGCAGTATAGCGAACGTTATAGAGATTCCCAGTTGTTTAGACTCAACTTCTCTTATCGCTTTGGTAAAGTGGATATTAATTTGTTTAAACGCAAGAATACCAAAGCCGACCAAGGTGGTGCTTTAGAAGGAATGGGAAATTAATAAAGGGCTGAAACAGATAGTTTTTTATAAAACCAACAACACTTATTTTTGTCGTTGTTTGGTAGCAACTTTTTGTTGCCTGCTTCAATAAGGCGGTATCAATCAGAAAGCTTTTCCACATGTAATACTACGGTTTCAGCAAAGAACAAAAGGGTATTTGGTAAAATTGTAGACCGTTTTGTATTCTTCGTGAATGTTCCTTTTGTGTTCCTATTGGCAAAAAAACAATGGATGCAATCCATTTTAAATACCCGAGTAGTATCAATTTGCTAAACACCCATTTATTACGATCAAAGTGTATTATTACTCCATAGACAAAACAGCAGTAGCAGAGTTTAAAGATAGAGGAAGTCGCTTTATTGCCTATGCCTATCCGTTGAAGAATGCAGAAGAGTTTAAGAAAATATTACAAGGGCTTAAGAAAGATCATCCCAAGGCAGTGCATCATTGTTTTGCTTACCGGATAGGTTATGATGGCAACAATTTCAGGGTGAATGATGATGGAGAACCAGGTGGGTCAGCGGGGAAACCAATATTAAATGCGATTGATAGTAAAAACCTCACCAATATTTTAATTGTAGTGGTAAGATATTTCGGAGGAACTTTACTTGGGGTGCCCGGACTGATAAATGCCTATAAATCAGCAGCAGCTATGGCGTTGCAATTGGTACCTTTTATACAGTATCCCATAGAAATAAGCTATCAGTTACAATTTGATTATACCGTCATGAATGAAGTAATGATGATTATAAAGCAAATGAACTGTTCTATCATAAAACAAGACTACCAGCTTTTTAATGTTATAGAAATAGGCATACCCAAAGCAAAACTGCAAGAGGCATTGGATAAGATTCGGCAATTACATACGGTAGAACTTAGGAAAGTATAAGCAAGCTGTCAACTACTTCTTGCTGCATATATCCCAATAGGTAGACGATATAGTAGTCACAGGTAAGCATACATTTGGGACTTCCTTGTTTTTAAGGGTTATATCAATCATAGTCAGTTACATAAAGTTATTTGCAGCCAATTAGAACTACATTTTCTGCAAGCAATACTTTTAGCTACCAATAAACAACAATGTTCTCAGCTATTTTAGAAGAAGTATTTTCATAAAAGGCCTTGTAGAAAAGGGGAGATAGTATGTTTGATATTTTTCTGTTACAATTCGGGTAGTTTTACTACTTTAGGCTAAGTGATAACTCTTTTGGAGACTAGTTCAGTCCGTTCTTCTATACCATAGACAATACCTTTAATTATTTAGAACTAAAAAAGGAACAAATAATTGAGTTGTTGAATACAGGATTACACCTTGAATGGAATTATAAGTATTGTAAATAACCTTTTTAATGATATTTAGTTACACATTCATATCTAGGGTAAAAAAATAGTTTTGGCTGTTCAAAAACTACTCCTATATTTGCACTCCCAAAACGGGAAAGGGAGTTTAGCTCAGCTGGTTTAGAGCATCTGCCTTACAAGCAGAGGGTCGGCGGTTCGAACCCGTCAACTCCCACATTGATTATCAAGCAATTATGATTAATTTCATAGTTGCTTTTTTATTTTGCGACCAAAAATGCGACCATATAAATAATAAAGAAGGGATAATAAGGACTAAATAAAGGAAAGAAAACTGTTGGCTTTAGGGCGTTAAAAGTACTATCACTGAATAATTGATGTTTTTAAATTGCTTATCGCAACTGCTTTGTAACCATTTCGGACTGTAAACCCATATACTTACAAAACTCTTCGATGGAAACTACCTGATGTTCCTGCTTTTGGAAATGTAGTTTTATCTTCTTTATCAGATTTCTACCGAACTTGTCGCTCCTGCCTGTGATTACCATAAC
>CAISCV010000206.1 GCA_903883945.1 uncultured Chitinophagaceae bacterium
AGGTTAAACTACATAAGTGCAGTTACAGGATTAAGATTACTATTTTTTTGTGCTGGTATCCAGAAAACAGTAATTTGAAACCAACGCTTACCTTAATTCGGTTCCTTTATTAAAACATCTCCGGCAACGAGGCTCATAAATGTCCTTTTCACCCAATAATACCTGATCATCTGCCTCTGTTTTACGATAAGAAATGCTGGCAATATTGCCACATTGCACACAAATAGCATGAAGTTTTGTGATATAATCTGCCACGGCAAGCAAATGGGGCATTGCGCCAAAGGGTTTGCCCAAATAGTCCATATCGAGGCCTGCAACTATTACACGTATGCCTTTTGAAGCAAGAATCTGGCAAACATTAACTATTTCTATATCAAAAAACTGTGCCTCGTCTATTCCCACTACATCAACATCGTTTGCAAGAAGCAAAATCGTTTGTGGATTGTCTATAGGGGTAGACAAAATAGCATTGGAATCGTGGCTAACTACTTGAATTTCGTCGTAACGGGTATCAATGGAGGGTTTAAATATCTCTACTTTAAGGTTTGCAATCTTCACGCGTTTCAATCTACGAATCAGTTCTTCCGTTTTACCGCTAAACATACTTCCACAAATAACTTCTATCCATCCAACCCTTTCACCGCTTAAATTTGGCTCAATAAACATGCTGTATAATATTTTAACCGTTATTCCGTTATGTAAATAATTACATCTGTAAACGGTCAAAAGTATCTATATAAAATGGAAAGAGTATCATTAATTATTAAAAAGTTGCAACAACTGCTGAACGACAATGCTAGTGCCGATGTAATGTTGGCTATTTCTCAAATGTTGGTAGCAGAATTGCAACAATTGCAACAAGAAGGTGATAATTTGGGTGGTGTTTCTGTGATTGTTCCTAGAAAGCGTTTAGTAGTGGAAGAAATTGCTATTTCAACAGCATCAATTGCAACAAAAGAAACCGTAATTGTAGCAGAAAAACCAGTATTAATTGAAGAAGTTCCCATTGTTGTAGCAGAAACTGTAGCATTAATCGAAAAAGAGCCCGAGGAATACCCGGCATCAACAATTGAAAAAGGAGAAACGGCAGAAGAATTGGACATTTTGACTAGTCCAACAGCAGAAACAACCCTAATTGATCAACCAAGAGATGAATTTATTTTAGAAACACCAGAAGAAGAGCCAGAAAATGTAGAAGTTGTTCCCATTGTTGCTGAAAAACCTGTAGAAGCTACCCCAAATGAATTTTTATATCAAACAAATATTCACAGCTTGCCAACACTTTCCCAGGTTGATACAACTAAAACAGAGCTAAATGAATTATTGGCAAAGGAAGAAAAAGAATTAAATAGTGTATGGAGCGAAAATAAAATAGAAGTAGCACATCTGCATGAAAACACACATATAAAAGACCTGAAACGGGCAATAAGTATCAATGAAAAGTATTTGTTTATCAATAATTTATTTGGAAGAAATGAAGAATTATACGATAAGAGTATCAAGCATATACAAAACTTCAGCATCTTGCCCGAAGCTACTTTCTGGATACAAAAAGAACTAAAAACAAAGCTACAATGGTCTGATCAGGATGAGGTAGTGCAACTTTTTGATCAGTTTGTTAAGAGGCGTTTCTCATAAATGTATCTGGCAATAATTTTTGTGGCTCCAGAATGGTCATAAACATATTTTTTTGCATGTAAACAAGTAGCCTCATAGCGTTTTGTATCGTGTAATAGTTGGTTAAATACATTTTCTAGTTCCAATGTGTTCTCTATACTGGTAGCACCTTTTTCATCTATCAATTGAATAGCTTCTTGATATTTGCTATACTCGGGTCCATACACCACAGGCTTTCCATACACGGCAGCTTCGAGCACATTGTGTACACCATCATCGCCAAAAGCACCTCCAACAAAACAAATGGTCGCATATTTGTAGAGTTTACTAAGCATTCCAATGTTGTCGATGATAAGGGTGTTGTAAGTTGATCCATCACCGTTATCCGCCGGTTGTTTATTGGTATCTATAGTCGGAACTTCGGTTAACGATAAGCGGTTAACGGTTAACAAATCAGAAAAAGTTACAGCATTGGGATACAATTTCAAACATTCTTCTATTCTAGCTTTCTGAATATCATGCGGAGCGATAATAAAACGAACATGAGGATGGGTTTTTGTGTAATGATAGAGTATTTCATCGTCCTCAAGCCACGTACTTCCTGCAACAATCACTTGTTTGTGGTCTCCAATAAAGTTTTCTATAGTAGCTATCGGGGAAAACTGTTCTGCAATAGAAATTACACGGTCAAAACGGGTGTCTCCACTTAGGGTAACGTTATTTTCTATACCAATAGATTTTAATAAGGCTATAGACGTTTCATTCTGTACAAAGAACCACGAAAAAAAGCCAAGCATTTGCCTGTTAAAAGCCCCATACCGTTTAAAAAAGGGCTGGTTGGAACGAAAGATACCCGAAGCAAGAATTAAAGGGATATTTCTAACCTTTGCTTGTTGTAAATAATAGTACCAAAACTCGTACTTAACAAAGATGACAAGGCTAGGCTTTACAATATCATAGAATTTAGTTGCATTAGAGGCAGAATCGATTGGAAGATAGAAGATCCAATCTGCCAATTTGTAGTTTTTGCTCACTTCAAAACCAGAAGGAGAGAAGAAGGTAACCAAAATTTTGACGGTGGGGGTTTGGGCTTTAATTTCTTCTATAATTGGCCTCCCTTGCTCGAATTCACCTAGAGAAGCACAATGCATCCAAATGACTTTATTTCTGTTAGCAGCAAAAGCATGTTTTAGTTTATCGAAAATACCCATTCTTCCATCTACCCATAGCTTAGCTTTCTCATTTTTGGAACTTATGAACCGTGCAATGAGCGGATAGAGTGAAATAAATAATTGATAAATAAACTTCATGGCACAAATATTACAGCAAATTAGATTAAATAAGTATTATTTAAAAATATTGATTAGCAATTATTTATTAAGAATAATTCTAAAAGTTGTTCCTTTTCCTAATTCGCTATTTAAAACATAAATAAGTCCCTTATGATACTGTTCGATGATACGTTTTGTGAGGGTAAGTCCCAATCCCCAACCTCTTTTTTTGGTAGAGAAACCAGGATTGAACACTTTATTGATATTTTGCTTAGAAATACCTTTACCCGAGTCGGAAACGTCTATAATTATTTGGGAAGCTGTGTCTTTTATGGTAATAAGTATTTTTCCTTTGCCCTCCATGGCATCTAATCCGTTCTTTAAAAGATTTTCTATTACCCAATCGAACAAAGGCGGGCATAGAAATGACAATATAACTGTTTCACCGAAGGTATCTACTTCAAAATTTACGTTAACGCCAGCTCTTTTCTTGATATAATCGACCATATTTTCGATTAATTCGATAATATTTCGTTCCTCTAGGTTAGGTATGCTTCCAATTTTGCCAAAACGATCAGTGATTAAGAGTAGTCGATTAACGTCTTTTTCCATTTCTAGGGTAATTACCTCATTTCCTTTGATGTCTTTCATCATTTCCAACCACCCCTGTAGACTACTCACAGGCGTTCCTAGCTGGTGCGCTGTTTCCTTGGCCATTCCAGCCCAAACTTGGTTCTGACGGCTGTTGTAATTAGCTCTTTGAGCAAGCATTACGATTACAATGAACAGAAATACGATAACTAATTGTACAATTGGATAGTATTTTACTTGTTTTAAGAGTTCACTTGGACCATAGTAGTATTTATTGGCGATGTAAGGATTTTTATTTATCACCAAAACAATGGGAGGCGCATATTCTTTGAATGATTCTAGGGTTTCTGAGAGATAATTTTTATTGGATTTAACTTCAAAGGTGTCGAGGTTTAAATAATTATTGGAAATACGGTCTTTTTCGTCTGTTTCAATAATTGGAATATTGATGTTGGTGCTAGAAATTTTTGTAGCGAGATTTAAACTAGCGCTATCAGAGGAATTAAGAATTGTTTTCTGTGCTTCAACCCACACAGATACATTGTTTTTTTCTTGATCAGCAATTTTTTTGGATAGCGATTCACTATAAAAGATTGTTCCTGATACAATACAAACTGCAATTAAACCTAATAAACTTCTCCAATTGAACCATTGTTTAATTGTCATGGCTAATATTGTGTTTAATTAATCTGGTGCTTATTTTATCCTATAATTTATATTATGTTAAATTGCATGGTAGGGTAAATAACCTTTATCAGTATAAATCAATTGTACTATTTAAAAGAATCATGCAGGTTATCGTACAATTTAAACTTCTCGTCATACAAATCAAATGCTTTTAAATCTTTACCCCTAGCCTTATCTCTTTTGAATGAATAAATATTTGCCAGATAGTCTACTGATTTATTTAAACAGTTTTTCTCTTCACGAATTTTATCAGATTTTGCTTTTAAGATCGCTAATTCAATTTCGAGCCATGCTATCGAAGAATCACTTGCATCATTCATTGGTTTCTCGAAAGAAATTCTAGCGCTTTTTAATGAGTCAACTGTTGCTTTATATTTTGCATCTGCAATTATCTTCTTTTTGGGGTCTTTTTCAACCACCCTATTTGTATTAAGATCTTGCAAAGCTCTTCTAGATTGGCTTACTTTATCATCAAATAAATTGAAAATATTGTAATAAATAACGCCTGCGTTATAAGCTGCGATACCATCGGAAGGATTTTTATAAAATGCTTTTTTAAATGCAACAGCAGCTTTTTGTAAGTATTCATTTTGCTTTACACTATCTAAATTTTCTTTATCTTCTTTAGAAATATTAGCAAATACATCACCGTATTGAAGGTATTTTTTTGAAGACATGGTACCTGTGGCGTCTTCTTTGTCATACATAGCTGTTTTTTCTGCTAGTGTATAATTTTTATTGAAGAAGTTTAGCTCGTAATCCTCCCAATCTTCTTGAGGATACATAGCTTTACTAGCATCTAAATACTTTTTAAATGAAGTTTCATCCTTTGCATTGATGGAATTAATCAAACAATATTTATAAATGTCGATATAGTTCTTTCCACCTATCTTACTAGTGATTAATCTGTCATAATTTTTAGTTGCTTCATTGTTTTTTAGAGCATTCTGAGCGGCATAACCTGCATATAAAATAGAGGTTGTATCAAATGCTTGATTGGGGTTTTTACTAAATTTATTTTGGAATATAATATCACTATATTTCGCTGCAAAAGAGAAATAATAATAGGCAGAATCCCAATTCTTTGCATTAAAAGCCCCTATTCCACTATTAAATGAAGGTGCATACAAATTAAATAATAAATCTTGACCAATGTTTTCGGGTACTTTTAAAATCTTCAAAGACGCATCTAATGAAACATATTTCTGATAGGCTTCATCTGCGATAACCTGGGATTGAGGATACTTAGCACTCAATTCTGGTTTGCTATAAAAATAGGCATATATCTTTGCTTTCCAGAACCATCCATCAGGTTTAGCCTGTGCTTTAGGGTCTGCCATTAACTTATCTAACTCTGTTTTAGCAAATTCTATCTGATTGAGTAAAACTGCGTTAGAAACTTTCTTAAAATCTTGCGCTTTAACAGCGTTTACTATAGTTGTAAATGCAATTACACTAAATAAAATCTTTTTCATAAAAGAAGTTTTTTTTAAATATCTGTTTGTTCTTGATTATCAACAGTGTCATCATTTGTAGCTTCATCTGCAGATGCATCTGTATCTTCCGAGAGATCTTGTTCAGTAGAAAGCTCAGTTTCACTTGCTATAGCAATGCCTTCAGTATTAAAATCGCCTTCTGGTATAACTTCCTCTTGCTCTTCTATTTTGGAGATAGCTGCAATAGAGTCTTTTTCATTAATGCGAATTAGTTTTACACCTTGTGTAGCTCTTCCAGATTCTTTTATCAAAGCAAGTGAAGTTCTTAATGTAACACCCGATTTACAAGTGATAATAAGGTCTTCTGTCTCACTAACGTCCATGATACCGACAAGGCTACCAGTTTTCTCTGTAATATTAATCGTTTTAACGCCTTTACCTCCTCTGTTAGTAATACGATATTCGTCTACTGCAGTCCTTTTGCCATAACCATTTTCACTTACTACTAATACATTTCTAGATTTATCATCCGCATGCACACAAATCATCCCAACTACTTCATCTTTTGTATCATCTACTTCAATACCAGTAACGCCAATCGCTCCACGACCCGTAGGACGTACTTTTGCTTCAGGGAATCGGATAGCGCGACCACTCTTCAGCGCCATCATTATCTCATTGTTACCATCCGTAAGCTTCGCTTCCAACAACTCATCCCCTTCTGTAATGGTGATCGCATTAACTCCGTTTGCTCTAGGACGACTGAAATCGAACAAGTGTGTCTTTTTGATAGTTCCTTGCTTGGTACACAACACGATGTAATGACTATCTACAAATTCTTTGTCATCAAGCTTTCTAACGTCGATAATAGCTTTCACCTTGTCATCTTGAGGTATTTGCATCAGATTTTGTAGTGCTCTTCCCATGGAATTCTTCTCTCCTTCGGGTATTTCATACACTTTTAACCAGAAGCATCTTCCCTTCTCCGTAAAGAAACACATCGTATGGTGGGTAGAAGCCACAAACAGGTGTTCTACATAATCTTCATTACGTGTTTTGGTGCCAATTGCCCCTCTCCCGCCTCTTTTTTGTTGTCTGTAATCTGCTGCAGTTGTTCTTTTGATATAACCTAAATGAGATATCGTAATAACAACATCCTCATCTTTAATGAAATCTTCCATTCTCATCTCGCTGGACAAGAACTGGATTTCACTCTTACGGACATCCCCAAATTTGGCTTTAATTTCCAATAATTCAGACTTAATCAGTTCATATCTTAACTTCTCGCTAGCCAATAACTCCTTTAATCCCTTGATGGTTTGCAATAAATCGTTGAATTCATCAACAATCTTATCTCTTTCCATTCCTGTTAAACGTTGTAAACGAAGTTCCAAGATAGCTTTAGCTTGTATCTCAGATAGCCCTTGTTCCTGACGATACAACTCATCCGTTAATTCTTCAAAAACCGATTGATTTATATACCAGTTTTCTTCTTTACTCTTTTCAATCAATAAAGCTTTAGCATCATCTGGCGTTCTACTCCCTCTGATCAATTTAATTACTTCATCTAAATGATCTAAGGCTTTTAAATAACCTTCTAATATGTGTGCCCTTTCTTCTGCTTTACGTAATTCAAACTTAGCCCTTCTGATAATCACATCCATTCTAAACTCAATAAACTCAACAATCAAGTCTCTTAAGTTCATTGTTTTAGGACGCCCTTTACTGATGGCTACATTATTGATACCATAGCTTGATTGTAGTTCAGTAAATTTGTATAGCTGATTGATAATCACTTGTGCAACAGCATCTCTTTTAAGATCTATTACTATCCTGTTTCCTTCACGTTGGTTACTTTCGTTATTAACGTGTGCTATGCCATCAATGGTTTTATCGTTAACTAGTTGACCAATTTTATTAGTCAATGCATCTAAACCTACTTGGTATGGAACTTCCGTAATTACGATTTGTTCTCTACCACTTGGTTTGGTATCTACATGGCACTTACCACGAACCACTACCCTACCACGACCAGTAAGAAATGCGTTCTTTACATCTTCCATACCATAAATAACACCTCCGGTAGGGAAATCAGGCGCTTTTACATATTCTATCAGCTCTTCGCTGGAAATATCATTGTTATCTATGTATGCAACACAACCATCTACCACCTCACTCAAGTTGTGAGGCATCATATTGGTTGCCATACCCACTGCAATACCCGAGGAACCATTTACGAGCAATTGAGGGATACGTGTTGGCAGAACAGTTGGTTCTTTTAAACTATCATCGAAGTTTAGTTGATAATCTACTGTTTCTTTTTCAAGATCTTCTAGCATTGCTTCAGCAAAGCGTTCTAGCCTTACCTCGGTATAACGCATAGCTGCCGGTGGATCTCCGTCTTGGTTACCGAAGTTTCCTTGGCTATCTACCATTTTATAGCGCATCGTCCAAGGTTGAGCCATACGCACAAGCGTATCATAGATAGACGCATCACCATGTGGGTGATACTTACCCATTACTTCTCCAACTATACGTGCGGATTTTTTATATGGTTTGTTGCTGTTATTACCCAACTCATACATTCCGAATAGTACTCGGCGGTGAACAGGTTTAAATCCATCTCTTGCATCTGGCAATGCTCTACCAACTATAACAGACATTGAATAATCAATGTAAGCAGTTTTCATCTGCTCTTCAATATTCACTAGGATTATACGATCGTTATCATTAGTTTGTTCAGGCAATTCTTGTGGTGTTTCTTCCATTTCAGCGATTCAAAAAATTTAATAGTTATCTGCAATTATCTCGAATTCAAATAGTTTGTTTAGAATTCATTTACAGCCAGCAGAGTTATTTTTTAGCAAGCGAAGATAGTTTTTATATAGGTTGAACAATCATTAATGAAAGGTTTTTAAATTCGTTTTATCCACAGTTGTGGGTTGTTTGTTGTAAGAAACATAAAATGAAGAGTATTTGTACAGATTTAGTGTAAATAAATCTTTTGTTACAAACTCTCTAATGAAGAAACCACACCAATTGTTCTTAAAAGAATCTGGAACTCTAGTCTTATTGAGAGGTGGTTGATGTAAAAAAGATCATATTCCAGTTTTTCAATAGTTTCTTCTGGTGTTGCTGTAGGATTATTTACTTGAGCCCAACCTGTAATTCCTGGTTTAATAATATGTCTGATTCTGTAGAAATTATTTTTAACTGCATATTGCTCTACGATATCCTCTCTCTCCGGTCTTGGGCCAATCAAACTCATCTCCCCTTTCAAAACATTCCATAACTGAGGCAACTCATCAATCTTTGTTTTCCGAAAAAACTTTCCAAGTTTAGTAATTCGCTTATCTCCCCTTACGGTATGTTCTTGATGCCCTTGAGGATTATAAATCATGGTTCTAAGTTTGTAAATAGTAAATATCTTGCCATTCAATCCAATTCTTTGTTGGGTAAATATAGCAGGACCTCTGGAGGTAAGTCTTGTTATTAATGATGATATAAAAATAATAGGAACCACAATTGGTAATAACAGAAAGGATATTAATAAATCCATTGTCCTTTTAATTATCATTATTTTTTTTGAAGGTCTTTCTACCATTGATATGGCATCTGTTTCATTCACATCATTATGAATCATCGAACAACAGAACGTTGTTTTTTCATAGAATTCAACAATATTGATTATCTTTTTTGTTGGGATATCATAAAACTGAGCTAGACTCAAAAATTGATTAAGTATCTTCTCACCCACCCACTTGTCTATTACTACAAAGTCGTAATAATTCTGACGCAAATATTTTATTAACCTAATATCTACAGGTCCACTCCAAAAATTGTATGAAAAACTCTTGCTGAATAATGGTTTTTTTATAAGTTGTTTTGCTAGAATATCTGGATTCACTATCAGGCAGGTCTTTTTCTTTGAATCCTTTTG
>CAISCV010000207.1 GCA_903883945.1 uncultured Chitinophagaceae bacterium
AAAACATGGTTGATAATTGCTGCTATTGTCAATCTAAAAGAAACCACCTACAACTTGAGATATGCAACACCCTAATTTATTTTGGAAAGAGGTCTATTAGATGCAGATGTAGGCACACCACCACACCAGTTACCTGCATCATTTGCATTTGCTCCATTAGCACCCGTCCAAGTGGTATTATTAATGGTCAGATTGGTACCATTATTTGCTGAAATAGCAGCTGTTCCTGTAGAAACTATTCTAATCAAGTAACCGCTACCAGCGACAGTTCCTGCGGGTATAGAAATATTGATCGTACCAGAAGGGTCAATGCCAGAAACAGAGAGAGAACCCACAACAGTAGGACTACTAAATGAGCCTGCAGCATTTGACAATTGTGCATTAAAAGCAGAACCACCTACAAACACTCCGGTAGCAGTAAAAGGTAATGTAATTCCACTTGAACCTGCACAAGCTGCATTATTATTAAATCCAGATAACGTTCCAAGTGAAATAGAAGGAGCCACAAGAGAACCAGTATTACCAATCAAGAAATAATCACCATTAACAGATGAAAGTGTTACCCCATTAACGACGTCTATATAAGGTGAACCAATTGTTCCTGCTCCAGAAGTAGAAGTAAATACCCATTCAGCCAATGACGCACTTAAACTCTTTGCATAGTTTACAGTAGCTTGGGTTGCATCGAAACCTGAAGCCACATTTGAAGACAAGAATTGAAAAGACACATTACTAGTAATAGATGCAGTGCTTGTGTTGATATTCCATTGTAAGCTAGCCACATTGGCAGGTATTAAACCAGAATTTGTAGTGATATCGACACCTACAGATAAATTGGTTGCTGCACTTACATTACTAAAACTAACAGGATTATACGTAGTTGCAGTTCCCATTGGGAAAGCATAAGTTGTACTTGTAGTGACTGGAATTGTTAACTGACCACCACCACGAGCATCGATATAATTAGTTAAATCGAAATTATTTATACTAGAATTACTAGCTAGTGCATTTGCAGTTATATCATTACCACCAATTTTTAAAATACCTTTTGTTAACGTTAAAGTTCCAGCTAAAGTAAGAGGTGTACTGATAGAATAGATACCTGCGGCACTATTATTAAGTGTTAAATTATTTAAAGCTGTAATTGTGGAAGGAATGCTATATGTTGCTTGTGAGCCACCAAATGAAATACTAGAAGCAGATGTAGTAGTAATAGTAGTTCCAGAAATAGTGCCATTAATATTAATTGTATTAGCACCCACCGCAAATGTTCCACTAGTCAAAGTTAGTGTTCCATTAATAGTTGGATTGGATGATGTAGCCACACTAACTGTATTTCCACTACCTGGAGCAATTTCCAAGTTGCCATAATTTGCAGTACCTATTGTACCTGTAGTTGATGTAACTAAAATCTTTCCAGTTCCTGTATGTGTTCCACTACCACCCACAACCTTATTAGTTACGGTAAGTGCGAAACCACCATCATTTAAAGTACCTCCAGTTAAGGTTAATGAATCAACTGAAAGAGCAGCACCAAGCGTAGCAACTGCACTATTGTTGATAATTAATTTAGAACCTGTTTTAATGAAGTTTGATGGAATACTAAATGTTGATGTGTTTGCTAATTCGACTGCTGTCCCGGCTGTTGTAGCATCAATCGCAGCTCCTGAATTTGAAATTGAAGAACCGGTAATTGATAACTTAGTAACAGTAGCAGCAATTCCCTGATTTAATTTTATTCCTGAACTACTATTAGTATTACCCAAAGAAAGGGTTCCAATAACTGTGTTGTTATTGATATTAATTAAATAAACTGTATTTCCAGTGATTTGTAATGCAGCTAATTTATTGGTAGTACCAGGAGTTGTTTGGTCTAAAAAAAGAGTAGCACCTGAACCAAAAATCAATGAAGAAAGCCCATCACTCTTAAAGAGTTTCGTAGCAGAACCGCTTGTAATTCCACTCGAGAATGTTGAAGAAGTATTATTGAGTGTAACAGTTGCATTATTAGAAAAATTCCCTGCACCTAAAAAAGTGTTTGTACCACTAAAAGTAAGATTACCCATATAATTGATTCCCGCAGCAACAGCTAAAGAACCTGTTTGTTGAGTAAAATTATTAACTATTGCAGCACCTGTGTTACTCAATTGAATTTTGCTAGTTGCAGCAGCACCTGTATTAATTTCATACGCACCACTACCTGTTAATGTGCCGTTTACAGTCAAGGTAACTGCAGTAGCGTTACTTACCGTATTCATCAATAAATAAGAGCCACTCGTAAATGTTAGATTATTGATTGTATTAGTACCCGTAATATTTACAGCAGCAGTGGTAGTATTTGAAAGTTTTAAGTTAGATGTTGTAGTCAAGCAACCAGCAGGCAAAGAAACAGTTCCAGAAGTGTGGGCAATTTCAAATAAGGCACCTGATACAGAGGCATCAACAGCACCACCCGAAGCAGTGAAACCGAAAGTAGAACCCACTAACTTCAATGTTTTACTTGCAGAAACTACTAAATTTGAATTAGTTGTTGCAGACAAAGTCAGAGCTGTCACTATTGCATCCGTAGTTAGATTTGTTGAAGATGCACCAGAAACTGTCAATGCAGCCAAGGCATTTGTTGTTCCAGACGTTGTTGTGTTAAGATTAATGGTACTACCACTACCAACAGCTAAAGAAGAAGATGTAGAACCTGTAATAGTTCCAACACCAGTTAAAGCTCCCGTAACAGTGAAGGTATTACTACCAATTGTTAGACCAGAACTAATTGCAGCACTAGCTACTGTTAAGTTACCTGACATGGTAGGGGCAGTTGAGCTAATGATGATATTTGAAGCCGACGTAGGCAAACCACCACACCAGTTAGATCCTGTATTTGCATCAGCACCCGCAGTACCAATCCAAGAGGTGTTGGTAATAGCGATATCAGTACCATTATCAGATGAGTTAACAACAGGAACTGAAGAAACAATCCTAATTCTATAGCCACTACCTGCAACTGTACCTGCGGGAATGGTAATATTAATAGTTCCTGAAGAAGTTGAAGTTACAGTACCTATTGAAACAGGACTTGAGAAAGAACCTGCTGAATTTGAAAGCTGTGCTGTAAACACATTGCCACTTGTAAATGAACCACCAATCGTGTAAGGCAACGATATTCCTGAGGAACCTGCACAAACGGTATTTGCAGTGATACCACTTAAAGAACCTAAAGAAATAGTGCTAGCAGTAAGGATCGACCCTTGTTTGCCAATCAAAAAGAATTCTGAGTTTGTAGATGGCAATGAGACACCTGAAACAGTGGTAGTAAATGGTGTAGGTGTATTGATTGTAATTCCTGGAGAAGCAATTGAAAGTGTTGAACCTCCACTAGTAACTGCTAGGTCATTTGTATTTGAAGCCGAGAATGAATTAGCAATATTTCCACTGTTGAATTGATACGTAATATTACTAGTTACAGAGGATACACTCGACTGAACAAACCACTGCAATGCCAATAAATCAGCTGTTGTTGATCCTAAATTTGATGCAGTCCCCATACCAACTGTCAAGTTTGTAGTAGCAGAAGTACTAGCAAATGTAATTGGGTTGAATGTTGAAGCTGTACCAATTGGCAAAACAGCTGTAGAGGAAGTAACACCATTCAGTGTCAACCTACCTGTGCTGGAAGCATCTATGTAATTTGAATTAGTTATATTAAAATTACTAACGGAACCGTTACTTGAAATAGCAGAAGTGGTCAAATTAAAAGTACTAAGTGTCAATTTACCACTTGTGAGCGTAAGTGTAGTAGCAGTTGTAGAAGCACCAAGCGTAACACCACCAGAATTATTAATTGTTAAAGTGCCTGTTCCTAAAGATGCAGGCAATTCTGAACCTGTAGTCACTCCTGTACTACCAGTATAGGTAACACTTGTATTTGCACCAAACACTGCTGCTTGAGCAGAAGTTGTTAGTACCCCTATAGCCCTGCTAACAGATGCACCACTACTTAGTGTTACAGTTTTAGATGCAGCTGTAGCTAAAGTTCCTGAAGTTAGAGTAAGTGATGATGTTACCCCAATTGCAGCACCTAAAGTGACTGTATTGGAACCATTAATAGTTAAATTAGCAACAGAGGTTGCCGGTAGTTCGTTACTAGTGGTTATTGCACCTGTATTTGAATAGGTTAGATTAATTCCAGTTGCAGGAACTGAGAATGTACCTGTTGCTGTAACAGAAACAGAACCCGCTGTTCTAGTGATAGAACCACCACTAGCAATTGCTAATGTTTGAGATGCATTAACTGTTAATATGCCCGCATTAAGATTTAAACTATTAACAGTGACGGAAGAACCAATATTTGCAGCAGCCCCAACTGAAAGCGTCGGGATTGTCTGACTTGATGCAGAGATTAAGGTACCTGCATTTAAGGTTATTGTGGTATTTGTTCCTGCATACGAGAATGTTTTTGTGGCAAAACTTCCAGAAAGAGTCATTGTAATATTACTTGTTACACCTGCTGTCCCCAAAGTAAAAGCACATGTATTAGACCCTGTACCATTACTACCTCCTAAGAAAGTTGGGAAAGTGCAAGTCCCTTTAACTGTAAAGTTTGAACCAAAATTTTGAATATTTACTGTTGGCATCGTGTAGGCAGTAGTTGTACCATCGATAATTGAACCTGTACCCATTAATACTCTGCCAGCACAGGTAGAAGTAGTTCCTCCAATCAAAGTTCCATGAACTAATAATCCAGCGGTCATTGTAGTATTAGAACCTACAGGTGTGATAGAAGTAAGTGCACCGGCTATATTCAACGTTCCGTTTACATATAATAAAGTTGAAGCACTAATAGTAAGTCCACTAGTTGCACCTGTAGTTGTCAAGTTATTTACGCCAGTACTGAAGTTTTCCGTTAGAACTACACCAGAGTTAACCGCAACATTTGCAAATATTGAAGAAAATGCAGCAGCACCAGAACCTGCACCTCCAGAAAAACTAACTGCCTGAGAAGACATATAGTTAGCCGTTCCTGCTGTAAGTGTCACACTTGTTACAGCAGTACCTGTAAGGTTAGCGACCGCTGTTGTTGCAGTACCTTGATAAGTTAAAGTTACTCCACCTGTTGTATAAGTTGAAGTCCCAGCTGTTAAACTCGAAGTTGGGAAACTGGGTGATGCAGCTGTGGTACCAGCAGTTGTAACCCTCCATACATTACCACTACTTGTAAATTCCTGTCCAACAACATAAGCAGTTGCACTAGCAGCTATAGTATTTCCGATAGCAACAGTAGGTGAACTTGTGTAACCACTTCCACCTAGTTCAACAGTAACTACTAATGCCCCACTTGGTAAAGCACCTCCAGTCCAAGTTGCAGTGTTAGACCAGTTACCAGTAGTACTTGCAGTAAAAGTTGTTTGTGCCTGCAATCCTACTACAGAAAGGCACAAAAACACCATCATTAAAAACATCATTTTTTTCATAAAGCGAGTATTTATTTTTTTGACTAAAAGAGTTTTTTATTAATTATTTTTTTGTGAATGAATATTTATAATTTAATAGAGAAGAAGATACAGCTATTTTATCCCCATAAAAACTAGCAACTAAATCAACATTCATACTACTAATATTGAAATCCCTTGCAATGACATTGAAATATTGGATACCTTTCCTAAGTGAATAATAATTTTTTTGTATGGCTCAGTGCGTGTGCGCTGCAAATCATTTGAAAAAGCAAATCGTTGATTCATTGTGCAAGTATTTAATTAAATCGTTTACTAAAAAAAGTCATTAATAGCATAAAGTAAGCCGTTTAGGGAAAACAAAACTAATTACTCCCCAATTGAATTATTTGTACAAAAGGCCATTTTTACTTAAAAAAGCCATTTTCCTTGAGAAACCGTTCCCCCGAAATCACTGGATTCAGCTTTACTGAAAGCCAATAATCAATTAAATCTGAATGCTTCAAATTTGGGTTGGGAAGGGTAGCTTATACCATTAATTCGCATCAATAAGCATAGTTTCGAGTTGATTTCTTGATCAAGTTTTCTATTTACTTGATTAAGAAAATGGTTTTCTTGATATGATTTTTAATTTACTTAATCAAGAAAGTACTTTTCTTGATAAGATTTTCCATTTACTTGATGAAGAAAATGACTTTTTTGATATGATTTCTCAATTACTTAATGAAGAAAATGGTTTTCGTGATACGATTTTCCAATTTCTTGATAAAGAAAATAGGGTTGGCACAAGGAATACCTCCAATTAACAGTTGGTTCAAGACTGCTTTAATGTTTTTTTTCATTCTTTTAAGAAAATAAACCATTGGTGTGTCGCCTACAAAACAACCATAAAACGTAACTATTCAGTAAGATGTTTTTGAAAAATATAAAACATCGATGCCCATCACGGTACACTCAAACTAAACGTTTCAAAAGCAAGTAAGAAATTGGGTTGCTATTGATGCATAAAAGTTTTTCACAGGTTCAAAATAACCCTAGTGAAAAACTTTTATGAACCCATCCTAAATGTGTTCTGAACAAAAGATAGATTTACTTTATTAGATATGTTTATGAAAGAAAAGAAACAGGGGTCAACGTTACTGCAAAGTAAAATCTTTCTCTAACACATCCCTTGAGTTTGCTCCAACGAAAACCTTGAATGCACCAGCCTCTAATCTTGTATTTCCATCGGCATCATAAAAAGAAAGTTCCTTATCCGTTAAGGTAAATTCCACTTCTTTTGTTTCCCCTGCTTTCAACAGTATCTTTTTAAAGCCCTTCAACTCTTTTACGGGTCTAATGATTGATGCTGTCTTGTCCCATATATACAATTGCACCACTTCCTCCCCATCCATCTTACCCGTATTACTAACGTTAACTTTTACATGGAGCTTGTCCTTTTTGGTGATATTCTGATTGCTGATTCTAAGCGAATCATACTTGAAGGTTGTATAACTTAACCCAAAGCCAAAGGGATACAAGGGTTCATTGGGAATGTCACGAAAGCGTGAAGTGAATCCTCCGTCACCATGGTTAGTATTGGGTCTTCCTGTATTGAAATGATTGTAATAAACTGGGATTTGCCCTACTGAATAAGGAAAGCTCACCACCGTTTTTGCCGATGGATTGTAATCGCCAACAACAACATCTGCAATACAGTTTCCAGTTTCGGTTCCTAAATGCCAACAATAAAGGATGGAGGAAACTAGGTCATTTATTTGCGTTAATATCAATGGTCTTCCTGCTGAAACCAATGCCACTATAGGTTTTCCTGTTTTCTGTAATGCCTTTATCAATTGCACCTGTCCATCGGGGATAATAGGATTGGCAAGCGATTGACATTCTCCTGCAAGCTTACCAGATATTCCAATATTTACAAGAATGACATCTGCGTTATTGGCAGTTTCGAGTGCTTGCTGTAACAAAGAGTCCGAGGTGGTTCCATCGTCTTTATAACCATCGGTAAATCCTACTAATGAGGAACCTAACTTATTCGTGAGACCATTATATAGATTCACAACTTTTGCTGTATCCCCTTGACCGGGCCATCTATCTAATACATCTGCATTTTTGTTAGCATAATAACCAATCAAGGCAACCTTGCTATTTTTACGAATCGGCAAAACGACATTGTCATTCTTTAATAATACGATAGAGGCATCACCCGCCTTTCTTGCCTCGGCAATATTGGCATCTGTAAATAATTCTTTCTTTTCTCGTTCTTCGTTCGAAAACTTATATGGATTTTCAAACAAGCCAAGTTTGAACTTATAATATAATATTGGCCAAACAGCAGCATCAACAGTTGCCATGCTAACCCTTCCTTCCTTAACCAATTCAGGTAAAAAATTGATAACAATTCTCGATTCCATATCCATCATACTACCTGCATTGAGGGCTTTTTGAGTGGCATCTTTTTTATCTGCGGCATATCCGTGATTTATCATTTCACCAAAAGCCCCCCAATCACTCACCAAGAAACCTTTAAAACCCCATTTATTTTTTAGTACATCAGTCACTAAATATTTGCTGCCCGAAGTAGGAACGCCCTCAAACACATTGAATGAATTCATTAGGGTTGCAGCACCCGCATCAACGGCTGCTTTGTAGGGTGGCAAATATTTGTTCCATAACATAACCCTTGAAATATCCACCAGATTATATTCCCTTCCTTCTTCCACCGCACCATAAACTGCATAATGTTTTATACACGCGAGAATGTGTGCCGTGTCATTTAAATTTCCTTGAAACCCTCTTACCCTTGCAGCAGAAATTAAACTACCATAATAAGGATCTTCTCCTACCCCTTCCATAATTCTTCCCCATCGAGGGTCGTTTGTTATGTCGCACATAGGGGCAAACGTCCAATGTAATCCTGCTGCTGCTGCCTCCCTTGCTGCAATAGATGCGTTCTTTTCAGCCTGTTTCAAATCCCAACTACAAGCTTCAGCCAAAGGAATTGGAAATATAGTTTTGAATCCATGGATAACATCAAAAGCAAACAAAAGGGGAATACCTAAACGGGTTTGTTCCACTGCAACTTTTTGCATCTCTTCGGTTTTCTTGGCACCAATGATATTTAGAAACGACCCTATCTTTCCTTTTTTCAAGTCTTGCACCTTCTTTTTTTCACTTGAGTCTTCAGTACTTGGCCCCGTTAAAAACCGACCACTAATTTGGTTTAATTGACCTGCCTTTTCTTCAATGGTCATCTTAGATAATAGGTCTTTAACCCTTTCTTCAATGGGAGCCTTTGGATTTTTATAAATAGGCAAACCCACTTTACTATTCTGTGCCTCCACTTTTCCTGCAATCATTAACAAAGAAAATGCAGTTAAACAAATTGTCTTTTTCATTTTTTATAATTTTACTTTGGGGGCTTTCTTTGCCCTATCTTTTGTCAAATATATT
>CAISCV010000208.1 GCA_903883945.1 uncultured Chitinophagaceae bacterium
TAATTGGTCGTGCCATCAAAATGCCAGCCATAAGTGGTTGCACTATTGCCTGTGCCAGCCAATGTCCAAGGATCTGTAACAAGTGTGGGGCCTGTTATGAAAGGACTTTCGCTTGGATAAGGGATTACATTATACTGTGCAGTGGTTACTGTTGGAGGTGGGGGAGGAGCCATTAATTTACTGCTACTATTATCTACAATAAAGTTGCTCCCCTCTTCATCACATTGAAAGTTGGGGTTTAGTTGTTCTTTTTTTTTTAAGGTATTCTTATTGTTGTTTCTTTCATAAACCGTGTAGTTCCCTTTGCTTAGTATAGCACCACTGTGTGCATCTACACGTACGTGCCAATAATCGCTTCCTTTTAGGGGTTCAACTTCAATATTCCACGCAAGGTGCATCGTTTTACCTTCATCGGTACTTACCCATAGCAATTCAGTTTTAATGTTGCTTTTGGCAATACCACCATCAGAATAAACAATCTTTTTATCTGAGTTGAAAGTATTTGATACTTCGGTGAGTGTCGTAGGCGTGTTTAAACCCAAATGACTGATTGCTTTGTTTACGGCATCATTAGCTGCAACAACAGGAATTTCACTTGGTGCTTTGGCAGCGATGTCGGTAATGAACTTTCCTGAGTTGTATTGTAAGACCCCATTCTTAAAAATCATAGTCTGCATAACATTATAAACGTTAATAGACTTGTAGCGCTGTTGCAAATAGATATGCTCAAGGCCAAGGTTATCGTCGTTATGAGACGATTTTACTACATAATCTGTACCTGCGCTTACAAATAATCTAGCCGCTTTGTTATTGCTGGTACGAAGCATTTTATCTACGTCTGCTTTAGACCTTATTTGTCCAAAGGAAAGGGAAGTTATTAGAAGGATAAAAGAGAATACTAAAGAAAGCTGTTTCATTTTTGCAATTAAATCAAGATTAATAAAAATATTTTATATAAGTTGCAATAATAAGGGTAAAATTGCAAATCTTATTACGTATAAGTTTTTTTTTATAAATCTGTTTATTTTGTGTAGGCATTAATTTGCATTTTGGTATAAAAGATTCAATTATCTAGTGCATGCTGCTATACTAAGGAGTAGGGATTTGTGTCTTACGATTGCCTATTCTTTCTACAACTATCTAGGTATAACGCTCCTATTTTACTTTTGTATTATTTATAATGATATACCCTGGGTTGGGGAAGATTTCTCTTATCGTTGAAATGTTGTGACCTAATTTCGGAGAGATATCTCCTATCGTTACAATGACGTGGAATGTTTGTATCCCCTTCACTGTAGAGGCGGATAATCATCCGTCTTAAATTGATTCATCAATTCATTGATTTGCTTCGCAAAGAAGACGGATAACGCACACTACTCACCAATCACACTACGCTCTCCATCATGATCGCCACCGCCATTTCCTCGCCATTCTCCTTGAAGAAATCTGTTATGGTTTTTTCATAGTTTTTTTGTATTGCCAATAGTTCCAAATTGCCATACAAGCCTGTGTTGAGGGAGAAATTGCCAAAGGCATCCGATTCTGTGCTATTGTTCGCCCCCACTATGCGCACCTTAACGCCAGTAAGTGCTTCGCCTAATTCGTTTTTGCAATTGCCCGTTACCACTGATGGCGTACCAACGCTGATATAGCGCACCCCCCACAATCTACACAGCACCCTGCGGCTAGATGGAAAAATCAGACTATAATACCCCTCCACTTCATTCCATATATGCTTGATGAGGTCATCTATTTCTGTTGTCTGTAATCGCAGGTTGGTGGTTGTAGTTTTATAATCGGTGAGTGTACTGTTGATGGCTTCAATCAAGGGCTTTGCTTTGTTATACACTAGCGTATAGGCTGCAATGGTAGGGCCGCTCATGGCTATGCCGCCATCTTTAATGCGTAAAAGATCACCACTCAGCACCAATTCACCTGCTAGTAATAGTTCATCATCCGATGCCATTTTCGGAAGCCTTTTGTTCGTAACATCTAATGCATAGAATACACGTGCCGAGGGCAATATAGTACCTCTGTTAATGCAACTGTTCAACGAATCGTGGTAGCTGGTGATGTAGGTTTTGAGTATGCTGCGTTGCGGTATGGCCAATTCCACCGCCCTGCGATACGCTGTTTTTGCAAGTACAATGGCTTTTATCCCTTTATTATATGCAGCCAAATCATCCTCTAACCGTTGAGAAGTGGCGTCGGAAAGGATATTATCTGATGGTGTTTTTGCACTATCTTTCTTTTTTTTTGCTTTAGACATTGCCATTTGTCTACCTACTATTGTATTGGGAATTTTTCTTGATATACCCATGAGTGAAATGCTTGAAATAATGAAAAATGAGGGATTAAACCTTTATCCTACCAACCATTGTTCTATCTTTTGTACTAGCTGCACCTTTTTTGAATGGAAGCAATAACCTGATAAATATGATAAGATTACTACTGCCCCAATAAATATACCAAATAGTACCTCACCGATGGTTATTATTCATGTTTTGGAAGTTAGATGGAGGGTTTATTTTTTATTTGGTAGCCATCAGTCATAAATAAACCTATCAGCCCGATTAGACGTGCCGGTTTTGTTACAAAATAAGTGGCACGTTCAACTGGAAGTACCCCTTTATTTACAAGCATATTGACACGTCTGACCGGAAGTGTCGGTTTGTTTATGCACAAAATGGCACGTCTGATTGGAAGTGTCATTTTGTGTATGTGCAAGGGGGTGCGTCTAACAAGAAGTGCCTGTTTATTTATGCAAAAACATATCCTTCTTTGCAAAAAGGGTATTGGTAAGCCCAAACACAGCGCTTTAGTGGTATATTAGTGCTATACTGAGCCCTTTCTTGGGGTGATTGTTTTCTTTTGATAACCATATTCCCTTATTTTGCAGTATCAATTCAATTTTAGCCTGTCAAATATCAATTAACATGAAATCTTTTAACTCCTTTATTCCTAAAGTACTTGTCTTACTTACCATTTATTTCTTTTTGATTATCAATGTTTCCTCGGCTCAAATAATTACTACTGTAGCAGGCAATGGCACAGAGGGGTATAATGGGGATGGAGGCAAAGCTACTAGTGCCAGTTTGAATTATCCAGAAGGACTTACGGTGGATGCTTTGGGGAATTTATATTTTGCAGAATATGGTAACCAACGGATACGGAAAGTGAATACAAATGGGGTTATCAGCACGGTAGCGGGCAACGGCAATGGTGGTTTTAGAGGAGATGGTGGTAAAGCCACTAGTGCCAGTATATTTAGTCCAAGTGGGGTAGCGGTTGATGCAGTGGGGAACATATACATTGCGGATCTTAGTAACAACCGAATACGGAAAGTGAACACGAATGGTATTATCAGTACTGTAGCCGGCAATGGAGCAGGAATGTATTTTGGGGATGGTGGGAAAGCGACTAGTGCCAGCATAAATACACCATATAGCGTGGCGGTGGATGCGGGGGGGAACATTTATATAGCAGATACTTATAACAACCGGATACGGAAAGTGAACACGAGTGGCATTATCAGCACAGTAGCGGGCAATGGAATAAAGGGTTATAGTGGAGATGGTGGTTCTGCCACTAGTGCCAGTTTGAATTCACCAGAAGGGGTAGGAGTGGATGCTGTAGGTAATATTTATATTGCCGATTGGTTGAACCATCGGATTCGAAAAGTGAATACGAAAGGGGTTATCAGTACGGTAGCAGGAAATGGCACTCTTGGTTATAGTGGGGACGGTGGGCCAGCCACTAGCACAGCTTTGAACAGTCCAACAGGTGTAGCGGTAGATGCAGCAGGGAATATATATATTGCTGATGATGCTAACAACCGGATACGGAAAGTGAACACAAATGGGATAATCAGCACGGTAGCCGGCAATGGCATATTTGGGTATAGCGGCGATGGGGGGGCAGCAACGAGTGCCAGTTTAAATTTTCCAACTGCCGTAGCATTGGATGCTGCGGGGGACATATTTATATCGGATGTTAGTAACAACAGAATACGCAAAGTAACCTTCGGTTTTCCCGCCCCCACCATCCTTTCCTTCACCCCCAATGGCACTTGCCCCGGCACAAGCATTCCTGTGTTTATTACAGGTGCTAACTTTACTAAATCTATTACTGCAGTAACGGTAGGTGGTGCAGCGGTAGATTCTTTTACAGTGAATAGCGCTAGTAGTATAACTGCTTATATCAGTAAAGGCACTACGGGCAAAATAGCCATTAGTTCCCCCGATGGTACAGCCACCAGTGATAGTGTGTTTACGTTTGGTAAAGGATATACTGCTTATGCGTATGTGGCGAATGCACACAGCAACAATTTAAGTGTTTTTAATACTATCACTAACACAATCATTACAAATATATCTGTGGGTAATTCTCCAGTAGGCGTAAGTGCTAGTCCAGATGGCAATAAAGTTTATGTAGCAAATCAAGGTGATAATACCGTAAGTATTGTAAACACCCATGATAATTCTGTAATTGCTAATGTCTCTGTTGGAATAGCCCCATGGGGTCTGAGTTGTAGTCCAGATGGTTCCAGAGTATATGTAGCAAATTGGATGGGAAATAATGTAAGTGTTCTTAATACTTCGACAAATACGGTAATAACTACTATTCCAGTTGGAGACGGGCCTGTAGGTGTAATTTTCAGCCCAGATGGTTCAAGGCTTTATGTAGCAAACGAAATAGGTTCTGTAAGTGTTATTAATACTGCAAATAATATCGTAATAGCTACTGTAAATGTTGGTAATCGTAAAGGTAGTGGAGGTATATCCATCAGTCCTGATGGGGCAAAACTGTATGTTGCAAATCTTAATGACAATACAATAAGCATAATAAATACAACTAATAATTCGCTAATCTCAAATGTGCCAGTTGGGAAAAATCCTTATGCAATTTGTGTTAGTCCCGATGGTTTAAATGTTTATGTTTCAAATGAAAATGAGAACACTTTGAGTGTAATAAATACCTCTACCAATAGCTTGGAGACAACAATCTCTGTGGGACGTTTCCCTCAGGGTCTAAGTATCAGTCCTGACGGAAAAGAGCTTTACGTTACAAATGCTTACGACAGTACTGTTAGCGTGATTTATACAGCTACGAATAAAATAATTGCTACAATGCCTTTGGGAAATAGTGCATATTCATTTGGCAACTTTTTTACGAACGTCCCAACCTTGTGTGTTACACCACCACCATCACCAACTATCCTTTCCTTCACCCCCAATGGCACATGCCCCCATACAAGTATTCCTGTTTTTATTACGGGTGCAAACTTCGCCGGTGCTGATTCTGTAACTAGTGTAACCGTTGGTGGTAAGGCAGTAGATTCCTTTAAAATTAATAGTCCTACCAGTATTACTGCTTATATCAGCAAAGGCACTACAGGCAATATAGTTGTAAGAAATGCTGTTGATTCTGCCACTAGCGATAGTGTGTTTACGTTTGGATTGGGGCATATCCCTTTTGCATATATTGCCAATAGTGGTGATAGCAGTATACGTGTCATCAATACGACTATCAATAAGGTAATTACCATTATAAAAGTTGGTAGTAAGCCAACGGGTGTGAGTGCCAGCCCTGATGGTACCCGGGTATATGTTACAAATTATGATAGCACCGTAAGTGTAATTAATACCCTTACCCATTTGGTGATTGCAACTATTCCGGTGGAACATGGTTCACAAGGCATAAAGGTTAGCCCTGATGGTACTAAAGTATATGTAACTAATAGTGATACCGTTGGTACGGTAAAAGTTATTAATACCTCTACCGATTCGGTTATTGGTACCCTGAACGTGGGCGATAACCCTTGGGGAATAGACCTGAGCCCCGATGGTAAAAATGCCTATGTCGTAAATAACGGACATCTAATAGATACCGTCAGCGTTATTAATACTGCTACCAATACCATAGTTGCATCCATTAAAGTAGGTGCATTTCCGTGGGGTATTGCGGTGAGTCCGGATGGCTATAAAGCATACGTTACAAATATTGGAGACAATACAATAAGTATTATCAATACGACTACCAACACAGTAGATTCGGTAGTGAAGGTAGGTCTTCAACCACGTGGTGTGGTATTTAGCCCCGATGGCAGGAGAGCCTATGTCGCAAATTATGGTGATAATACGGTGAGTGTTATCAATTCTGCTACAAACACGGTAATAAACAAGGTGTCGGGGGGAAATAATCCGATAGGTGTCAGCATTTCACCAGATGACTCTAGTGTATATGTAACGAATTACCTAGATAATACAGTAAGCATCATCAATACTGGTAATGATTCGGTAATAGCAACGATTGCAGTTGGTACTTCCCCAAACAGTGTTGGTAACTTTATTGCGAATGTTCCTACAGGTTGCGGTATTGGTATAGGCATTCCTATCATTGATTCATTTTCTATTGTTCATGCTTGTGCAGGTACAATTGTAACTATAAAAGGCAAAGGCTTTTCTGGTACTACTCTGGTAACATTTGGCACTTATGCTGCTAGTTCATTTACAGTTGTTAATGATAGTACCATCCTTGCAATTGTAGGTAAAGATTCTAGTGGTTATGTAAAAGTAACTACGCCGAAAGGTATTGATAGTCTGCCAGGGTTTGTTTTCAATAGATCTACCAGTTCTACCACCAATGCCAGCATTTGCCCGGGCAATTCTTTTACTTTTAATGGTAACACCTACGATTCGGCAGGTAGCTTCACTACACACTTTATCAATGCTGCTGGTTGTGATAGTGCAGCAACGTTGGTATTGGCTATAAAAGATACTACTAGTTCTACCACCAATAAAAGTATCTGTCAGGGTAGTTCCTTTACATTTAATGGTGAAACTTTTAATACAGCAGGAAACCATACGGTTCATTTGACCAATAAAGCTGGTTGCGATAGTGCTGCGATATTGATATTAACTATAAAAGATACAAGTGAATCTACCACCACCAAGCGCATCTGTTCTGGCGGTTCTTATACGTTTAATGGAAAGAGTTATACCTCCTCAGGTACTTACGCTACTCATTTCACCAATAGTATCGGTTGTGATAGTACGGCAAAACTGGTACTCACAGTTATTCAGCCAACAACCTTTAAACCAATTGAAGGGGATAGTAGGGTGTGTATCAAGGATAGTATCTTGCTGACGGATGCCACGAAGGGGGGGATATGGAGCAGCCAAAACATTGCGATAGCTACGGTAGATAAAACTAGTGGCTATGTAGTGGGAAGGGATACTGGTTGGGTTAACATTAATTACAATGATACGGTAGGTTGTAGCAAGCCTGTGACCTATAAGGTGAATGTGCTTGGCGAACCTATCAACGTACACCCAATTCCCATTAATGCCAATTGTGAGCATACCGGTGGGGGTAGTATTACATTTAATACTATTACTGAAAGTGAGCGTCCTTATCAGGTTGATTATCAAGGTATTAAGTATGATTTACCTTACACCTTTTCTAACCTGCCCATTGGATCTTATCCCTTCGCTATTTACAACAGGTTGGGTTGCAAAGTAGATACCTTGCCTAATATCATTATTGTATTAGGTGCCAAAGATGCCAACTGCGATACCTTGTTTGTACCCACCGCCTTTGTGCCTGCGAATGCAGGTTCCACCGGATATACTACAGTATTAAAACCTTATGGAGGAGGGGTTTCTATACAATCCCTTAGCTTTAAAGTATACAACCGTTATGGTAAACTAATGTTTGAAACCCACCAGTTAGATACTGGGTGGAACGGGATGATTGATGGCACTCCACAAGATACGGGTACATATGTATGGTTTCTTAATTACACACCTGTTGGGGGTAAGCCAAATACTTTGAAAGGAACTAGTGTGTTGATAAGGTAAGGGCGCATACTACGCTGAAAGTATAATGTTAACCTTTATTACTATAATCACGTCGGGTATATTTCATCTGTTTTGCCACCAAAATTGGAACGTGGGTGCATAGATACGGCTAATAAAAAGTCTTATTTGCACATGGCTAACACAATTTATAAATAAATTTCCTAAAACAACAGACCTGATTCAGACTCATAATATAGTCTTTTAATTCCATAAAGTGATGATTAGAAATGAAGTTATTTTATAGAATATGATGTAAGGTTGTTTACTGCATAAAAGCCTGCACTTGCTATGTTAGCTTCTATTCGGATAATGCCTACCCCTTTTGCTGCATATACATCATAAGTGGCAAAATTCATAAGCCCAACGTTGGGATCAATGCTCGTGTAATCGTAATACATTACTACCTGGGTGTGTATTACATCTGTAAATGTGGTACCGCTTACTTTTTTAGAAATGCCTTTTTCCTTAATAGTTCCCTTTATGGTGATGGGTATATTGATATTGTTTTCGGAAATACTTCCTCCATTGGTAGTCCATTTATCTCCGATGGCTAATTGGTCGTTCAAATACCTGAAAATAATATTTGCAGATGCTCCATTGTCATAAATAAATCCAATATTGTCGTAAAAACCATTTTGCTTGCTGATGTAGGTCTGAGAAGTCCCTGAGGAATCAGAAGTTGAATTGAATATAAAATAGGTAACCCCTCCTATAACTTTTGTATTGCCTGTAGAGGTTAAAGTTGAGGTAGACTTCGAAGAACTGTCTGTATATTTCCAGGTAGAATTGGTTGTATTGGGTTGATAGTCAGTGTTTGTAGGGGTAGGAGAGGGTGAAGATCCAGATTTTGAACATCCTGTAACAAAAAACAAAATGGCTACTACTGGGATAAGTGCTAGCTTTTTCATAATAATTTATAAGTTGAGTTTAATTATTACAAATAAACAAATAAAATATGAATAGGACGAATATTTTAGGCAAGACCGTCTGATATTAAATTCCTATTTCGATCTGGTACGCTTAAAGATTTGGTTGACTAGTAGTTGGAGTTGTAAATTATTAATACTGCCATCAATCTATAGCTTAAAATCTTTCCTTACTATTGCAAATACTTTCAATTCATGCCTGTTACCTTACAATTTAGAATGAAATCTTTTATTAAAATCCTGATTGTTCTTTGCCTGATTTCCAACATCTCTACAGTAAAAGCACAAGTAAACACACAAGACAGCCTTGTCTTGGTAGATTTATATAATAGTACAGGTGGAGCAAACTGGACTAATCATACTAATTGGCTAACAAATGCACCTGTAAGTAGTTGGTATGGGATAACTGTGAGCGGGGGAAGGGTTGTAAAAATTATTCTTAATGGCAGAAATCTTAAAGGGGCTATCCCTGCCTCATTAGGAAATTTAAGTAATCTTTCTTACTTAAACCTAAGTAACAATCAATTATTTGATTCCATTCCATCTTCATTTGGCAATTTGGTTAACCTTACTTACCTCGCTCTAAGTACAAATAAATTAACTGGCTCTATACCTAGTTCATTAAGTAATCTAACCAATCTTGCAACCATTTATTTGCAATATAACACGTTGAATGGTATCATTCCTTCCTTTTTGGGCAATTTTAATAATCTTACATCGTTAAATTTAAGTAGTAACAAGTTAAGTGGTTCTATTCCCTATTCCATTGGGAGCTTAACTAATTTGACAAGTCTTTCATTGTATGCAAATCAATTAACTGGCTCTATCCCTACTTCACTAGGAAATTTAGTAAATCTTACGTATTTAAATTTAAGTAATAACCCATTAGGAGATACAATTCCTTTGTCATTGGGTAACTTAACTAAGCTTACTGATCTCGAATTAGCAGGCGATAAATTAATAGGCTCTATACCTCCCTCATTTGGAAATTTAATCAATCTTCAAACATTGTTGTTGGATGGGAATAAATTAAGCGGGGGCATTCCATCTACGTTTGGGAATCTAAATAACCTTGGAGCCTTACTATTGGAAGGAAACCAATTAACTGGCTCCATTCCTACCTCATTTACCAACTTAAATAACCTTGCTGTTCTATGGATAAATTCGAATAATTTAGGAGATTCTATTCCAAGTTTTTTAACAAGTTTAGCCAATTTGAAACAGATACTTCTTTCAAATAATCACTTCACTTTTTCAGGTATGGAGGCTATTGCCAAATTTAACTATAAAACACCTGTCCAAGTAGGAAACGGCTCCTATAATATTGGTCAACCACAATATATTTACGCACCACAAGCAACTATACCAATTCACAATAACAATAATATCCTCTCTGTCTCTGTCGGAGGCACACCTTCAAAAAATACTTTCAAATGGTATAAAAATGGGGTCTTAGTCTCGACAAAAGTTGGGGATAGTACCTTTATGCCAACAATTAAAGGCAATTATTGGGTAGCTGTAATCAACTCGATAGCAATAGATTTAACATTACATAGCGATACTTTAAACATTCAAAGCTTCGGTTCTCCTCCTCCCTCTATCCTCTCTTTTACCCCCAATGGCACTTGCCCCGGCACGAGCATCCCTGTGTTTATTACTGGTGCAAACTTTACTAAATCTATAACTGCTGTAACAGTGGGTGGTTCCGCCGTAGATTCTTTTACAGTGAATGATTCTAGCAGTATTACGGCTTATATCAGCAAAGGTATTACCGGTAAAATTGCCGTTACTTCACCTGATGGTACTACCACCACAAGTGATAGTGTATTTACTTTTGGATTGGGACATACGGCGTATGCGTATATGCCAAATGCGTTTGATGGTACAGTAAGTGTTATAAATACCGAGACCAATCAGTTGGTGTCTACGGTTAAAGTGGGTAGTTTTCCTTGGGGGGTATGCGTGCACCCAAGTGGCAAATATGTTTACGTGACAAATGAAAATGATAACACCTATAGTGTTATTAATACAGCAACTAATAAAGTTATTTCTACTGTTCATCTTGATGGCTTTGGAGGCATACCACTAGGGATAGCTATAAATAATGCGGGAACCTTACTGTATATTGTAAATGCTATTAACCAAACAGTAAGTGTAATAAATGCAGTTACAAATGCATGGGTTACCAATGTTGTTATTGGGGTTGGGCTTAATTGCATTAATGTTTCTCCTGATGGCAAAGAAGTATTCGTTTCGGATCCTTCTAATGGTAATGTGACGATTATAAATGCGACAACCAACCAAATAGCTGCTACTATAAACGTTGGAGGAACTCCTTGGGGGCAAACATTAACACCAGATGGTACTAGATTATTCTTTGCAGATAATGCAGGCAGTACGGTGAGTGTAATGAATACGGCTACCCGTGCCATAACAGCTACAATACAAGTAGGCAATCATCCATTTGGTTTATGTATAAGCCCAGATGGTACAAAGGTGTATGTTGCAAATAGGTTCGATAATACGGTTAGTGTATTAGACGTAGCTACCAACAATGTTGTGTATACCATCTCTGTAGGACAAAGCCCAGGCGGTATCAATGTTAGCCCCAACGGAAAAGAAGTGTATGTGGTGAATGAGAGTGATAACACAGTTAGCATCATAAACATAAATACTAATAAAGTACTATCAACTGTGGCCATTGGGAAAACACCGGTTTCTATGGGTAACTTCATAGCAAATGTGCCAACTCCTTGTGGTGCATTACCTCCGTGCAGTACTTTATTCAACCCATTACAAGATACTATCAAATCTTGCGGAAACAGTGTATCCTTAGATGCAGGAAGTGGGTTTACCTCTTACAGTTGGAGCAATGGGGCAACTAGCCCAAGTATTACGGTTAACCAAAGCGGAAAATATACTGTTACCGTTAGCAAGGGTACTTGTACTGCCACAGACAGTGCTTATGTGAGTGTAGTGAATGCGACGATCTTTAACAAAAATGCAGTAGCAGTTGGTGTAGATACGACCCTTAAATATGGCAGCAGCCTGGCACTTTCGGTAGATAGCAGTAAGGGGCTTGTGGTTTTTGATACACTCGATATCTCCAACCAGTTCAATACCAATAGCGGTGGCTTTATTGCGGGGTACGACAATATCCCCTCTGGTAATGACACTTTTGCTGGTATTCCCTTCTATTTATCTCCATCGACTAATACCATTAATTGTTGGAATGCATACAATGGTATTCAGGATGGCAGCCCCAATATACTAACCTTGCATACGCATGGATATACGACCACAGCGGTTGATTTATTGGCCAATACCTTCTGGGGTAGACCCAACTTCTCTTCGATAAGGGTTCAATTCTGGTCGGGTGGACAAATCATTTATCAGAAACCTTTGTATGGTGCTGTAGATTTAAGGGACTACAACCCCAATGCGGTTACAACCAATGTTATTAATAATACCACCACGATAAATGTGTGGACCGATGGCAGACTAAGGCTAGATAAGGTGCGCATATCATTACCTAATCCTGAAAAAGTGGATAGTATATTGGTAGTAGATAGCGGGTATTATTATAACATCCATAACAATTACCAACAATTTATATTTGTAATGGGTGCTACTTTGGAGGCTTCCCACGGGCAGGTTAACTGGTCTACCGGACAGACTGCGGCTTCTATATTAGTAACACCTCCAAAAACGACCACATACAGGGTAAGTATAACCGATGGGACAACTACTTGCTTGGATAGTGTACAGGTGATTGTGACTATTCCTTCCATTATTTCTTTCAACAATAAAGCTTGCCCTAATACAACAGATACAATCAGGGGGAATGGTTTTTGGGGTACAACAGGTGTAGCCTTTGGTAATAGGGCGGCAAAGTCTTTTACAGTTATAAATGACAGTACCCTCGTTGCGGTTGTAGATAGTGGGGCAAGTGGTAATGTAACCGTTATCACACCAGATAGTGTTATAAGCAAGGGTGGGTTTATCTATTTAGCGCCAACAATATTTACGGTCAATAAAAGTATCTGTCGGGGTAATACGTATGCTTTTAATGGAAAGAGCTACGATTCTGCTGGCACCTATACTAACCATCTTATCAATAGTGTGGGTTGCGATAGTTCGGCAATATTGGTTTTGGTTATAAAAGATACTAGTGTGTCTACTACCACCAAAACAATCTGCCAGGGTAGTTCCTTTATTTTTAATGGAAAGAGCTACAACTCAGCAGGCACTCATGCTGCTCACTTCACCAATAGTATCGGTTGTGATAGTACGGCAAAACTGGTATTGACTGTTACACCACCCACAATCTTTCAACCGATTGTGGGGGATAGTATGGTATGCCTCAACGATAGTATCCTGCTCACGGATGCAACGAAGGGTGGGGGATGGAGTAGCCAAAAAGTAACTGTTGCTACTGTTGGTAAAACGAGCGGGTATGTATTAGGAAGGGATACCGGCTTTGTTACTATCAACTACAACGATACGGTGGGTTGCAGCAAACCTGTTAGTTATCAAGTGAATGTAGTCGGCGAACCTATAAGCATACACCCAACACCCATTAACGCCAATTGTGAAAGTGCAGGTGGCGGTAGTGTTCCATTCGATAACATTGGTGGAGAAGAAGGTCCTTATGTGGTTGCTTATCAAGGAATTAAGTATGATTTACCTTATACCTTCTCTAATTTACCAATAGGTTCATATCCATTTGCTATCTATAATAGGGCGGGATGTAAGGCAGATACCTTGCCTAATGTAATTATTGCATTGGGTGCTAGAGATGCCAACTGCGATACCTTATATGTACCCACTGCCTTTGTTCCTGCGAATGGGCGTTCAACAGGATATACTACCGTATTAAAACCTTATGGAGGAGGGATTTCTATACAGTCACTTATCTTTAAAGTGTATAACCGTTATGGTAATCTAGTGTTTGAAACGCACCAGTTAGATTCTGGCTGGAATGGTATGATCGATGGCCTGCCTCAGGATACAGGTACGTATGTATGGTTTCTTAATTACACTCCGGTAGGTGGGAAGCCGAAGACATCTAAGGGGACGAGTGTACTGATAAGGTAGGGTGGAGGTAGCCTCTATTAATACAGGGTTAAGCGTACATAATTATAAGGTTAACCCTACTCTAAAGTAGGGTCAACCCACCACATTACTACCCTTTACCCTGCCTGATGGTACGGTTAACCCTACCAAAAGATACTGTTAACCCTGTAACAACATAGGGTGAACCCTACACAGGTGTAGGGTTGACACTGTATAATGATAGGGTTGACCTTATCTGCTGATACGTGGGTAGACCCATGACTAATGTTGGCTTGGGAGATACCCCAATCTGTTTATATCTACCTATTGGGTATTGCTTATTCATACAGAAAGCAGATTAAATTCATTGCATTCCTTATTATTGCATCAGGTAACTACACTCATACAACTGTTGATTTAATGAAACGTATAAAACACACAATCCCTTTTATTGTAACAATCATATTGTTACTCACAATTGCTCCCAAGATACATGCACAAGTAAACACCCAAGACAGCCTTGCCTTAGTTGATTTATATAACAGCACTGGTGGACCTAACTGGACATTTAGCAGTGGTTGGCCAATTGGGAATCCTAGAGGTTGGTCTGGGATTTTGGTAGATTCCAACAATCGTGTTGTTTCTATTAGTTTACCCAGCAATAACTTAACAGGGATCATCCCTCCCTCTGTAGGTAATCTTGCCAAGCTACAGTACATAAACCTTTCTAATAACCAGTTAACCGGAAGAATACCTAGTTCAATGGGTAATTTAACCCAACTCAAATCATTTTCTCTTGACCACAATCAATTGAGAGATACGATTCCAGCTTCTTTGGGCAACTTGCATAAAGTAGGCTATTTTAACCTAGCAGTGAATGCATTAACTGGAAATATCCCGCCAGAACTGGGCAACCTATTACAAGTATATAATTTACTTTTAGAAGTTAATAAATTGACAGGTCCTATTCCCACTTCCTTGGGTAAATTGACTAAACTAACGAGAATAGAATTAGAGAACAACCAGTTAACCGGCACTATTCCTAGTTCACTTGGTGGGTTGGATAATCTGCAGGAATTGAATCTAAGTTTTAATCAGTTGAGTGGCACTATACCAGATTCATTGGGTAGCGCAAAGCATATTATACACATGTATCTCAGTGGTAATCAATTAACAGGTACCATCCCCCTTTCATTTGGAAGAAAATATACGCCGCTAAACGTGTGTATGTTAGATAACAACCACTTGAGTGGTGGAATTCCAGATACCATTATCTACAACAGAGAAACAACCTTCTGGCTAGAAAACAATAATTATACGTTCTATAAAATGGAAAATTATGTAAAGAATAATGGTCATGCTTTTTATAATCCACAATTGACTATTCCTTTACACCGGAAAGGGAAAGCCTTGTTTGTTTCTGTAGGCGGTACACCTGCTGATAATACCTATAAATGGTTTCGGAAAGGAAAA
>CAISCV010000209.1 GCA_903883945.1 uncultured Chitinophagaceae bacterium
AAACAGTCTGCGATATTGAACACACAAGACACAGAAGCCCTGTCAATGCAGTCTTGAATGTCTTCGCAGGATTATGTGCCTACACTTTTTTGGACAGATTGCCTTCCATTTTTAGTAGGTAACATCCAAAACTCACGTTATAATAAGATATTTAATATTAGACTTCTAAGAAATTTAAGCCCTCAACTCGCTTCAGCGCGTGGAACGAATCAGCATTTTAAGGTATTATTAGTAACCAATAGTTGAATTATACAACTTTTTGTTACGGTTGTATAACATCTACCTTGCTATGCAATGCCACCTTTACACCTTTAAAAATAATGAGAAAAAATACGATTATAATAGCAATTTTAATTTACTGTGCGTTGCCCATTTCGATAACGGCACAAAGAGTGTGGACACTAAAAGAATGTTTAGATACTGCTCTGGTAAAGAATATCACCATTAATCAAAGTTATTTGAGTGGTCAGATTACTAGGATCAACCTGATACAAGCGAGGGAGGCCCAATTGCCTAATTTGTATCTGAATGATAGCCATAGCTTAAATGCTGGTTTTTCGCTAGATCCTTATACCAATCAATATACTTCGCAGAATATTTCGAGCAATAACCTCTCTTTAAATAGCTCGGTCAATCTTTTTAACGGACATGTTCTACTCTATACCATCAAGCAAAACAAATTATTGTATGAAGCTGGATTATTGGATATTGATAAGCTTAAAGTAGATGTTACGCTGAATATACTGGCGGCTTACATGCAGGTGTTGATGGATTATGCTGCGATAGATATTGCTAATCAGCAAGTGATTTCATCGGATACATTGGTGGGGCAGACTAGAAAGTTCCTTCAATTTGGCAAAGTAGCCGAGTTGAGTCTATTGCAAATACAATCACAACTGGCATCGGATAAGTTATTACGATTAAATACTGAGAACCAATTGCAACTAGATAAACTAACCCTTTTACAACTGATGGAAACACCTTTTGACAGCTTGTTTGAAATAAAGAAACTAGAAACGGAGGACTCAGTTCTGGTTGTGATACCAAGTTCAGCTCAGATTAATGAGGTTTCTGTAGGCTTTATGCCGCAAATTAAAAGTGCTTCCCTTAGGATAGATGCATCCAAAGCGAGTATCAAATTGGCTCAATGTTTAGGCATCCCCTCATTGGTGTTGAGTGGCGGATTTAAAACGGGCTATTCCAGTATCAGAAGTAATTATACTACGGATACCAGCTATCAATTAACAACTATTGGCTATGTTAAAGGGGATATAAACCAGCCTGTAACAGGCGAAGTGCCAACCTTCAATTCCAACAAACAAGTTCAGTCTTTGGGGAGTCAATTGAAAAACAATTTTGGAGAGTTTGTAAGCCTTACTTTTTCTGTTCCCATCTTTAACAGGTATGTAGCCAGGAATAGTATTTCGATAGCGAAAATTAATGTTCATTATGCTGAATTGAATGAACAACAGCTGAAGAATGACTTGAGAAAGCGTATAGAAATAGTATATGCTAACGAGCTTGCTGCTGGAAAAAAGATGTTGGCTGTGAAAGAACAATTGGATCTGGAGCGAAGAACGTATGCAGACATGGAAAAGAAGTATTCGTTTGGGGCTGTAGATGCAACTAGCTTTTTGATAGAAAAGAACAATTTTGATAAAGCTTCGATGTCTTTTATCCAAGCCAAATATGATTATGCCCTCAAAACAAAAATGGTAGATTTCTACCTCAACAAACCCTTAAACTATTGAATCTTATGAAAAAGAGTACGATTATCATTTTATCTATTATCGCCTTGGCACTAGTTGTAGTAGGAGTTTTTTATTACCGATATAGCAATAAACCAGTTGTTTATTATTGGCGCACCGTGCCCATTGAACGTGGCGATGTGAATGTGTTGGTGACAGCTACTGGCGCAATGGCGGCGGATACTTCTGTAGATGTAGGTGTGCAGGTGTCGGGGAGTATTGCCAGAATAAAGGCAGACTTTAATGACATTGTAAAGAAGGGGCAAGTAATTGCGGTACTGGATACTACATTGTATTATGCCACTAAGGTAGATGCTTTGGCGGCGTTGCAAAGAGCAGATATAGCGGCGAAGCAAGCCAAGATAGAATATGACAGAAGCAAGAATTTGTTTGACAACAAGGTTGAGGCTCAAGCCGATTTTGACTTGGCAAAGACGGCCTATCAGAATGCAGTTGGTAATGTAACCTCTGCACAGGCACTACTAAAAAAGGCTGCTATCAATTTGAAGTATTGCACCATTACTGCACCTATCAGCGGTGTTATCATTGCCAGAAACATACAATTGGGTAATATGGTGATTGCCAGTTTTAGTAGTCCCGTGCTATTTACCATTGCTTATGACCTTAAGAAAATGCAGGTACAAGCCAATGTAGATGAAGCAGATATTGGACAATTAAAGGTTGGTCAACATGCAAAGTTTACAGTAGATGCCTATCCCAATGATGTGTTTGAGGGAGTGGTGACACAAATAAGACATCAGCCAGTTACATTGGCAAGTGTGGTTAATTATGTAGTAATAATTGAAGTGGACAACCCTGCTTTGAAACTGATGCCAGGCCTTACTGCCAATGCAAATATTTACATTGAGGAACGTAAGAATATTATCAGGGTGGCTACCAATGCCTTCACTTTTACTCCTCCCATAGAATACATTCAAGCATCGAAACTATTGAGTGATTCAGTAAAAAACTTCTGGTATATGAAATTGAAAGCTGCAAGTGAAGTAAAAAAACAAGAGATAGTGGAGGTGAAAGGAGGGATAGGCTTTTTATGGGTAGTTAATGATAAAGATATATTACCTATTCAAGTAACCAAAGGGCTGAATGATGGTGCTTTTACAGAGATAAGTGGCAATGTGCAAGTGGGAGATAAAGTGGCAACAGGCATTAACCAAAACGCTACTCCTGATGATAATAAGAAAGCAAGCAGCCCTTTTATGCCCAAGTTCAATACAAAAAAGAAATAAAATGTCAGAGAGAGAAAACTTAATTACTGTAAGGGACTTAACCAAGACTTATCAAACGGGTAGTGTGGAAGTATTTGCTTTAAAAGCAATTTCACTCACCATCAACAAAGGTGAATTTGTGGCCATAATGGGTGCCAGTGGATCGGGAAAATCAACCTTTATGAATATTATCGGCTGTTTGGATAATCCTACAAGTGGCGAATACCTGATGGAAGGAAAAGATGTACTCACCCGAGATAAAGATGAACTGGCAGAACTAAGGAATAGTAAGCTAGGCTTTGTTTTTCAATCATTTAATCTATTACCAAGAACGTCAGCACAAGAAAATGTGGAACTTCCTCTTTTGTACAATAATAAAGTGGAAGCAGCTGTTAGAGAGCATAAAGCAATTGAGGCACTTACTTCTGTAGGGCTTGCGGATAGATTGGGTGCCATGCCCAATGAACTATCTGGCGGACAACAGCAACGGGTAGCCATTGCAAGGGCGTTAGTAAATGCCCCTTTAGTTATCATGGCCGATGAACCAACAGGCAACTTGGATTCTAAAACTAGTTATGAGATAATGGGCATATTTCAAAAGCTGAATGATGAAGGAATTACTATTGTGATGGTTACCCATGAACCTGATATTGCCCAGTTTGCTAAAAGCAATATCGTGTTTAAAGATGGTAAAATAATAGCCAATCATCCTGTGACGGATAGAAAAATAGCAATGGAAGAGCTCAAGAAAATAGCCACCTTAACCGATGAAAATTCTACTACATGAAATTCTTCAACTTATTCAGAATAGCTTACCGTTCGCTCAACAGAAATAAACTAAGAAGTTTTCTTACTATGTTGGGCATCATCATCGGGGTAGCCTCGGTTATTGCCATGCTGGCGATTGGGGAAGGAAGCAACCAGACTATTCAAAAGTCCATAGCAAGCTTAGGAACCAACTCAATTTATATTTTTCCAGGCACCAATGCAAATGGCGGTGTTAGGGGTGGTGCAGGGTCGAATCAAACATTAAAGCTAGAGGATGCAGATGCAATTGCAGCACATTGTGATCTGGTAAAGTATGTTACACCGCTTGTTCAGCGAAAGTCTCAAATAATATTTGGAGCCAAAAACTGGAATACAATGATCATTGGGATACGTAACGATTATATGCTCATTCGTTCATTGAGTATAATAAAAGGAAGTGGATTTACAGAACCTGATCAAAGGTCTGCCGCAAAGGTTTGTTTAGTAGGTGTAACAGTTGTTTTCAATTTATTTGGAGATGAAAATTATAATCCTATTGGGGAAATAATAAGGATAAACAGTATTCCTGTAAAAATAATTGGGGTACTCTCCAAAATGGGACAGAATACATTTGGACAAGACCAGGATGATATTGTTCTTGCTCCTTTTTATACGGTACAGAAACGTATGATGATTTCTACCGACCATATCGGGAGTATCCTGGCATCGGGAAAATCAGAATTGCAAGTAGTAGATGCTGTAGACCAGATAACAAGTTTGTTAAGAGAAAAACACAAGATTGCCCCATCAGATGATATTGACTTCACAGTAAGAACCCAATCCGAATTGAGCAACATTTTTGGGAGTATCACCAAGGTAATGACTATATTATTAGCAAGTATTGCAGGTATTTCCTTGTTGGTTGGCGGTATAGGTATTATGAATATCATGCTAGTATCGGTAACAGAACGTACCAGGGAAATTGGAATACGAATGGCAATAGGTGCAAAAGGAAGGGATGTATTGTTTCAGTTTGTTATTGAATCAATCCTGATAAGTGTAGTTGGGGGTGTTATTGGCATTGTTGTGGGTATATTAGTAGCTGAAATGGTAGCAACTTTTGGAGGTTGGCCTGTTGTAATTACGCCACTATCCATTATTCTTTCGTTTGGTTTCTCTTCAGCAATCGGACTATTCTTTGGCTGGTATCCTGCACGGAAAGCAGCAGCCTTAAATCCTATAGACGCTTTGAGATACGAATAAGTGGTTAGTTATTTGTTGTTAGAAATAAATCTTCAACTCCATCACTAACCAATAATCACTATAATTATGCAAAAAGACTTCAATAGATATCTCCGTCAAATTATCCTACTTGGATTCATTTTCATGTTGGCTATCTTATTAATAAACACTTTATACGCATTTCTTCCTGGGTTATTGGGAGGTATCACCTTATATATACTCACAAGAAAACTTTATATGAATTTAACCATCCATCATAAATGGAGCAATTGGGCTACTTCCATTTTATTTGTTATTGCTTGCATACTCATAATTGCCATACCCACCTATTTTGCTGTAAGGCTTGTAATGCCTAAGATTACATTAATGGTCAACAACCAAAAGGACATTATAAATAGTTTAGACCTTTTTTCAAAACAAATAGAAGGCTTCACTGGTACCGAGTTGTTTACCCCTGCTAATGCAGAAGCATCGGTGAAAAGTATTTCAGGTTATATTCCTTCTCTGCTCAATTCAACAGCAAATCTTTTAACAAATTTCTGTTTAGTTTTCTTCTTTCAATATTATCTCCTTTATAACGGAAAAGATATAGAGAAATTTCTTAGTATAAATGTACCATTAGAATCTGGAAACCTCAAACAGTTGGCTGATGAAACGGATATAATGATTCGAGCAAATGCCTTAGGTATCCCCCTTGTTTCGATGGTTCATGGGGTAGTGGCAGCGATAGGGTTTCTACTTTTGGGTATCAAAGAATGGGGGGTATTAGCATTTCTAACTGGTGTTTTTGCCTTCCTTCCTATTGTTGGTATTATGGTAGTTTGGGTGCCAATGGTAATTTATTTGTATTCAATTCATCAAAACTATACGGCTACTGGTGTGGGGTTGTATAGTATTCTAATTACAGGAAATGTAGATTATATTACTAGGCTTGGTTTGTTGAAAAAGCTTGGTAACGTTCATCCTATTATCACGGTTTTTGGTGTTATTGTTGGATTGAAATTATTTGGTTTTATGGGATTGATATTTGGTCCCTTGCTCATTAGTTATTTCATTTTATTGGTCAGGTTTTATTTGAATGAGTTTACTAGTACAAAGCTTCCCATTAGACAAGTATAGGTAATTAGACTGGTTATTTCTTTCTAAAGTTGATGGAAGTCAATAATTGCCCCAAAACAAAATACAAACTTTGCGTTTATGGCTACAGGTAATCATACAATTAAAGGATTAGCCAATCAGGAAGTGATGGCATCTAGGGAGAAGTTTGGCGCTAACCAACTAGATTATAAAAAAGATCATGGCTTTCTGCATGCCATAATAGGTATCGCAAAAGAGCCGATGGTTATTATGTTATTTGTAGCGGCTACTATTTATTTTATCAGTGGAAAAGTAGGTGACGCTATTTTTTTATCCTGTGCTATCCTGTTCGAGATTGGTATTTCGCTTTATCAAGATACACGTAGCCGAAATGCACTAGAGAAACTGAAAGATTTTACAAGGCCTTCTTGTAAAGTAATACGGAATAGCGAAATGATAGAAATTAAGACGGAAGATTTGGTTGTAAATGATTGTTTGGTTGTTGAGGAAGGCGTATCTATTGCTGCAGACGGTACTATTATTCAATCCAATGATTTCTCAGTAAATGAATCCATCCTTACCGGGGAGTCTTTTGCGGTATTTAAGGATAAAGACAAGGAAGATAAAAATGTATTTGGCGGCACAACTGTCACAAGCGGGCTAGCGATAGTGGTTGTAACAGCTATTGGTAATGAAACTAAGCTAGGTAAAATTGGTAAAAGTTTAGAAAGTATCAAGGAAGAAAAAACGCCCTTAGAGAAAGAAATTAATGGATTTGTAAAGGGGATGATGCTTGTTGGAGGGATTGTTTTTCTAATTGTTTGGGGTATCAATCTTTTTCATTCCCGCAATCTTTTAGATAGTTTGTTGAAAGCGCTTACGCTTGCCATGAGTATTATGCCCGAAGAAATCCCTGTTGCCTTCACCACCTTTATGGCATTGGGAGCTTTTAGATTAATGAAAGCTGGAATAGTAGTTAAACAAATGAAAACGGTTGAAACGTTAGGGAGTGCTACTGTAATATGTACCGATAAAACAGGTACTATAACAGAAAATAAAATGAGTCTTGCCAAGCTTTTTGTTCTTGCATCTAATAAAACTACTGGCTTAGATGCGTTATTGAATAATGGAGAAAAAGAGTTGATTAATCTGGCCATGTGGGCAAGCGAACCCATCCCATTTGATCCTATGGAAGTTGCCTTACATGATGCCTACCTAAAATCAACAGTAAAAGATGAACGGGCTAACTATAAATTGGTTCACGAGTATCCTTTAAGTGGAAAGCCTCCCATGATGACGCACCTATTCGAGGATAAATCAGGCAATAGAATTGTTGCTTGTAAAGGTGCAGTAGAAGCATTGATTTCAATAACCTACTTGTCGGCAGAACAAAAGCAACAAATAGAAACTGCTACCAATGCCATGGCTATGGAAGGATATAGACTCTTGGGCATTGGAGAAGCCTTATTTGTAGGAAATAACTATCCTGCAACACAACAGGAATTTAAGTTTAACTTCAGAGGGGTTGTAGCTTTTTACGATCCACCAAAGAAAAATATCCAGCAAGTTTTAGAGCACTTTTATAAAGCAGGTATCGGGGTAAAAATTATTACGGGTGATAATGCAGCCACCACTAAGGCTATTGCCAAACAAATAGGTTTTAAGGGATATAAAAATAGCATTTCGGGCGATGAACTAATGAAACTGAACGATACTGAACTAAAGGAAGCGGTACAAACAACACAACTCTTTACTAGGATGTTTCCTGAGGCAAAGCTGAAAATAATTGAGGCATTAAAAGCTGCCAACGAGATAGTTGCCATGACAGGAGATGGTGTAAACGATGGACCAGCCCTGAAAGCCGCACATATTGGTATTGCAATGGGAAAGAAGGGAACCGAGATTGCCAAACAAGCGGCATCGTTGATTTTGGTTGATGATGATTTTTCTAAAATGGTAGATGCTGTTGCCATGGGCAGGCGCATTTATACCAACCTCAAGAAGGCGATACAGTATATTGTATCTATTCATATTCCCATTATTCTCACGGTATTCATTCCATTAGCGTTGGGATGGATTTATCCTAATATTTTTACGCCAGTTCATATTATTTTTTTAGAGTTGGTGATGGGTCCAACCTGTTCTATTATTTATGAGAATGAACCGGCTGAACAAGATACGATGCTTCAAACGCCTCGCTCCATTTCTAAAACCTTTTTTAGTTTCAAAGAGTTGGCTACTAGTCTTGCACAAGGATTAATGATTACAGCCGGCACTTTGTTTACCTATCAATACGCCATCTATAACGGGTACGATGAACCGATAGTACGTACCATGGTTTTTATAGTATTAATTTCAGCCAACATCTTTCTTACTTTGGTAAATAGATCTTTTCATTATTCTATCCTTACTACATTACGATATAAAAACAATTTGGTTTTACTTATTATAGGCATCACCATAAGCATTACAGCATTATTGTTATATGTACAGCCGCTTAGTCATTTCTTCCTTTTCAGGCAGCCAACGCTTGCCCAACTTGGTATTGCTGTTGGTATTGGCTTTGTGTCTACGATATGGTACGAAGGGGTAAAAGCATATAAACTGTTGTTTAATACAAAACAATAAATGAATTATTAAAATGAATCCTATGCTAAAGTGGGCAATTAGCAGATAGATTTGAATTAAAAGAAGTATTGCAATTAACCATCTAGTCCTTATTAGCAAAGCTTTTCGTAAAAGTTACAGATGGCAGAAGTGCAATATAGACACCTGAAAAATAAAGCTGGGATAATTCCTGTTAAATTTGCACTATGAAATTTGTAGATATAACCAATGACATTGCATTTAGGAAAATATTTGGGAACGACAGCAAGAAAAAGACGCTGATTTCGTTCTTAAACGCTGTTATTGACTTTCCCAAGAATGAGCAAGTTGTTGATGTTGAAATAACAAACCCTTATCAATTAGGCAAACTAAGTGGTGGGAAATCCACCATTGTTGATGTGAAAGCAAAGGATGAAAAGGGAAATGTATTTATTGTAGAAATGCAAATTGCCGAATTTGACTTTTTTCATAAACGAATACTTTACTACACTTCTCAAAGCTATGTTTCACAAATTGACAAAGGAATTGTATACAACAGGTTGAAACCTGTATATTTTATTGGCATCCTAGAGTTTGAAATCGGACAGAATCCAAGCTATTTTAGCAGACATAAGGTATTGGATATTGAAACCAAAGAACAGGTTATTGAAGATGTCGAATTCAATTTTATTGAACTGCCAAAGTTTGATAAGACAATTGACCAATTGGAAACTAGTATCGACCAATGGACTTATTTCATAAAGAATGCAGAAAATTTAACTTTGATACCCGAAAGTGTGAAAGACGAAGGTTTAAAGGAAGCATACATTGAAGCGGACAAGCAAAACTGGACAAAACTAGAATTGGAGGACTATGAAAGGGCATCTATTAAAGAACGGGACGAAATAGGCAGGATGGAGTTTGCAGAAAGAAAAGCTGAAAAAAGAGGCAATTTGAAAGGTATAATAGAAGGTAAAATAAAAGGTGTAATAGAAGGTAAAATAGAAGTTGCAAAATCGTTGAAACAAAACGGTATATCTCTAGATATAATTGCGCTAACAACAGGTTTAACAAACGATGAAATTGAGCGCCTTTGACAATGCTCTTCTGCTTACTTTTTATTACAAATATGGATGGGCTCGCAACAAACTCGGCATTAAGCCTTTTTATCGGATGGAAGATTCTCAACGCAAAACGCTCAATACTACTTCGGGATAACTGTACATTCTATTGCTTCGTCTACAACTTTAATAGTTATTTTCCTGATTAGTCTAGTATCACCTTTGCAATTCTGCCTTTGCCTCCCGCAAGGAAAATACCATTGCCTTTTTTTGCCCGTTGTACTACATGAAAGCTTTCTTTAGAAATAGGTTGCCAGTTGAGTCCTCCATCATAAGAGAGGTCTACCCCACTCGTGCCACAAGCTATTAATGTTTGTGTATCTATAAAAACAACCGAACTTTTATACCCGTGGGGTGGCGTTTGCGGTATTGTTAAGTTGATGCCATCCGAAAAATCTAGCAACACACAGTTGTTTGCGGTTGCGGTATCTTGGGCAAAATCACCTCCTACTACCACTGCTTTTTTGCCAGAAACTGCTATTGAGTTGGCTCCTGTACTTTCTTTTCCTTGCACAATTGGTAGAGTCAACCCATGTGGGATGTCGTTGGAGAATAAACGAGATTTTGTTCCGCCTGAAGCATACAATAAGGAGGATTCTTCGCCCATTTGCTTTGCCACTACTTTTATATTGCTTCCGCTAGAGGCAAAGAACGCTTCGCCCGAATCGGGTACAGCTACTGTATTAAAAGGCGTCCAATAACTACCGGCATCTTTGGTATAAGCAAAAAAGAATTTTCCATTCACAGGGTCACCTACTACAACCCCTTCTTTTTCGTCCAGAAAATCCATAGCATCTAAGAACATTCCTTTGGTAGTGTCTTCAAATACTTTGTTCCAGGTAATGCCTCCATCGTGGGTTTTTAGGATGATGGCGGGTTCGGCAACAGCAATGATGACGGCTGTATTTGCATCGAAAGCTTCAATGTCCCTGAAGTCGCGCTTTTCGTAGCCCGGTACCGTTTGCCATACAAAACTCCTTCCTCCATTGGTGCTTTTGGCTACTTTTCCATTGCTGCCACTACACCAAACAATCTTATCTGTTACCACACTCAAGCCTCTTATACTTGTGTTTGTGGTGCTATCCAACAGTTTGATGATTGGCTTTTGTGCCGTAGTAATAATGGTTATAAAAGAAAATAAGCTTACTAAAAATCTTTTTAAGTTCATGTTTCTATTTAATTGGAAAGGATTTAGCGTGATTTCAGTTTTGTACATACACTTGAGTTTATTCATATCTCAATGCAACAATCGGATTTAGTTTCGCCGCTTTCATAGCAGGATAGATGCCCGCTGCCAAGCCCACTAAAGAACAAATGATGATGCCTGCTACTACCCAGGCCCACGGAATAACAAAGCCCGTGTGAAGAATCAGTCCAAATAAATTACCCACCAACACACCTAGAATTATTCCAAAGAGGGCACCTAGCAAGCTGATAATCATACTCTCGAACAGAAACTGCAAACGCACATCCTTGCTTTTACCGCCAATTGCTTTTATTAAACCTACTTCTTTGGTACGTTCATTTACAGATACCAGCATGATGTTCATCAACCCAATAGCGGCACCAATCAGGGTTATTAATCCGATAGCACCCGCACTTGCCGTAATGCTACTCAAGAATCCTATGAATAGTTCGGCAAACTTGTCGCTTTTTTCAATCAGAAAATTATCCTCCTCTGTGGGTTCCATTTTTCTCACACTTCTAAATAGTGCAGTCGTTTCGCCAATAGCGGCATCTAGTTGTTGCACTTGCCCCACCATTACCCCAATGGTATACGAGTTAGAAGCACTACCAAACCTTGCACTATTATTATAAGGCGTAATCACCACTTCGTCTTGCCGTAAAAAAGAGCTGCTTCCTTTGCTTTTCAGTAAGCCAATCACCCTGAATTCCAGGCCACCTACCTGTATCGTTTTATCCAGACACTTTTCGGGCATCTCTTCTCCAAAAAGCTTGGTGGCAATATTATATCCGAGTAAACACACATTCCTACCACTTTCAACATCTAGGTTACTAAAGTTTCTGCCTGTTTTAAGGGTGTATCCATTTACATTCAGGTAATTTTCGTCTCCACCCCATACAGAACTGATGGGGTTTGTTTTTTTATTATTGTATCGGCATTCTATATTACGCCCCATAGCAAAGTAAATGCTTACAAGGGAGGGAAATGCAAAGTTTTGTTTGAAGGCAATGGCTTGTTCCTTGGTAATAACCTTGCCCAAATTAGACTTCTTCACCTTTTGTCCTCTCTTAGATAATTCTACTTCCTCTCTGTCATGATGTCCCAATCGTACTTTACTTTCTTTGTAGCGCAGGTTAAAGGCATTGGTACCCATAGAGGAAAAACTTTCTCGCAAGCTTTGATCCATCGATTGTATGGCGGTAATAATACCTATCAAGGCCATAATGCCAAAGGCAATAATGGCAACGGTGATGCCTGTACGAAGCCTGTTGCCACGTACGGTTCGAAAAGCCAAAGTAAATGAATCTGTAATAGTCATTATTTATAAAATAGTAGCACCGCAATAAAGGTAGGGGGAAATTGTAAATGGTATTGGATTGCTCGTTTTAAAAGTGGGTGGCATATTGTTTTAGGTGCCTTCTAATGGGTTAATTGGGCTGAGCCACCTAAATAAAAAAAGGTCACCCCCCTTTGAGGGTTTATAATTTGTCGTGCATAATGGTCAACAACACTTTGAGGGTTGATGACCATATACGACCTAGCACTCCCATACAATATATTTTACCACTAGCACAATAACAATATTACATCCTCGTTTCAATTACAGGGTTTCCCTACATTATCAAATAAAACATTAAGGATTTAATTATTGAGTTCAAAACAGTAATCTAAAAAGAAGAAATATTCACGCCTTCCAGTAAGATTATCGCCTAACTAAAAACGAAGAAGATAGCCGCCATTTTCCCCGTCAATTATTATCAAAGGTTTCAAAAAAGTTTTTACTGTAAACATCTCTTTCGAAAGGGATAAAAAATTGTTTTTATAGTCAACATTTCAGTGGAAGTGTATAAAAACTATTTTTTACCGCATTCCATTCAGTGGACATCAATAAAAACATTTATTTACTACAATCCATTCAGTGGACATCGATAAAAACAATTATTTATCGCATTCCATTCAGTGGACATCAATAAAAACAATTATTTATCGCATTCCATTCAGTGGACATCGATAAAAACAATTATTTATCGCAAACATTTCAATGGAATTAAAAACAATTGGTATTTACGTATAAACAATGCTGAAAATTCTATGGTCGCATTTCTTTTTAAAGTTAACTACTTAAATCTTTTATATTTTTTTACCTTTTAATTATTTACACATGAAAATTACATTTTTCGAAAAATTTTACTCTGATTGTTTCCATTCAAAAAACATCATTGATGGTCGCTTGCAAGCGTTTGTTCGTTTGCTGATCGAATCACTTACACTAGATAACCAATTGGGTCAATTTGATGCTGAAATTCTAGCACTCACTACCGGCTATACCAGCTATTTTGGTAATTATGTTGCCAGAGACGTAGACGCTGCCGATAGTGCTGGTTCTACCGTTACGATCGATGAGGCTACGAGTACTTTTGTTATCGGCGTACATGACCACTACCATGCTATTTCGGCGGCGTATCCGGTTGGTTCTGCTATCTACAAACAATTTTTTCCAAAGGGATTAACGGAGTTTGACCAGATTACTCGAAAAAATGTTTTATCTGTAAGCCATCGGATGACGGTAAAAACAAATCAGTACAAAGCCACCCTCGGCGGAGCGCCTTTTGCAGCCTTGTTTGCAGGCTACGAAACGTTGGTTACAGGCGCATTGGTTTCACAAGATAAAAGTAAGGGAACCCTAAGGAGTACAAGGGGGGCTGTAAAAGTAAGCAGGTTGCCTGTAGAAGACGCTTGTATTGGTGCTATGTATGGGGTAGGAAAAGTTTATTCGCCCAATTTTGTGAAGTGCAATTCCTTTTTCGATTTTAGTTTGTTGTATAGCGATCTTCCTTCAACCACCATGTTGCGGGTGGGTATAGTGGCAGGCAATGCGACTGCGCTTTGTATTGGTAATGGCATTGTGGCAAAGTCAGCATTTGTATTAAAGAACAAATCAGATTTGCCACAGCAATACTATGGCACACATGTATTGAATGGGGCGATGGTGGGCGTACTCGTAAACGTGCCGGCACATTCCGAAAAAACTGAGCCTTTTGGGGCGTTTGGCTCGGCAGATATGCTGTTTTTATATGTTAAAAATAGTACCGACTATAGTGGTAACTGGGAAGTGCGAATGGAGAAAGTAAAATAACCGTTAGAACAAACAGTAAGAGTATTTGCCGTATTAGTTTATAGTGAACTTATATTGAAGTGATCTCAAATAGCGTATTGCAGGCTATTTGAAGTTGTTAATATTGATAATGGATCTTTGGTGATGTTGTTTAACCAGTAATTGTGGGCATTAGTTGTAAGCTACTTTATATACACTTTCATAGCACAGCCAATTTTGTACAAAAATGGAATAACAGGTCATTTCTCTTTTCAAAATGAATAATTCATTTTCATTTTGAATCTATAAACTATTAATTGTCGCAAGTAAGTTTCCCTTACTTGCGATTTTTTATTTACCCGACAATCTGCATTGGGGGCTTTATCAGAAGGGTTCCGTTATAGTTGTTGGTATTAAAGTTTATAGGAGTCTGAAATAAGACCTAGATTCTGCAATAATGACACAAAGTGAAATAGTGACAGTCTTTTGTTGGGTTTAAAAATGGCTTATTTTGGCATAATATAAAAATAAAGTTAATTATAAAGACAATATGGCATTTTTTTTAAAATATTTAATCAAAAAAATAAAATAAATAAAAATTGGCAAAGAGGTCTTTCTCAAATGGGGTTTTGATAATTTGATTAAAAAAAATCCGAAATGCGCATAAAAAAAAACCTTCTTTCAAATTGGATTAATAAAAAATAAAAATTTCGATTAAAGATAGATATATAAATAAATTATTATTCAAAACCTGTTTTTGGGAAATTATTGCTTTGGCGTGCAAATTGAATATTGACTGATATCTTTAAAACAATTAAAAAAATATAAAATGAAAAGTTTAGTAAAATCAGTAGCAGTAATAGCTATCATCGCAGTTTCTTCAGTTGGTGCTTTTGCAGCTACAGGTGCAACAGATACAAGTTCAGCAAGTGGTGTTCAAGTAGTAGGTGGTTTGGCATTGTTGCTTGCAGCAATCGTTCTTCCTGCATTCAAGAGCGAAAAGGCAAACTAAGAGTAAGATAAATCAAGAATAATTGGGTTTATACAAGAGGCATTTCGAAATTCGCCTCTTTTTTTATGCCATTAAGTGAAGGTTTTATATAAAAGAAAAGAGTACCCAATTGGGTACTCTTTTTTATTTTAAGGTATAATGGGTTGATCTTATGTAGTTGGGTAAGCAAGGCTACCATGTTCTAATAGATCCAAACCACCTTCTTCGATGTGTTTTTCTACACGAAGCCCCCATGGATTAGGTAATAATTTGATTAAATACATCATGATAAAGGTTACAATGAAAACTGCAATAGCAATAGTGAATGTACCAATTACCTGAGCTTTTAATACAGATACACCACCACCATAGAATAAACCAGCAACTGGAGCAGAATTATCAGCACCTGTAGGGCCGGTAGCTCCAAATTTTCCAGAAGCAAATAATCCTAATGAGATAGTACCCCAGATACCAGCAAAGCCGTGTACAGGAACCGCACCAATAGGGTCATCAATACGTAGGTATTCTAGAAGCATCATACCAAGATATACAACTATACCGGCAATGCCCCCCAAAAGAACAGCTCCCAGAGGATCTACCCAATAGCAAGGGCAAGTAATAGCAACTAAACCACCCAATACACCATTACAAGTAATAGCTAGGTCGAATTTGCCTTTAGTTTCTCCAAACCAAAGTGCTAAATACATAGCAACCATACCGCCAGCACAAGCAGCCAAAGTAGTGTTAGTAGCTACACGACCAATACCTTGCATATCTACAGCAGACAAAGTACTACCAGGGTTAAAACCATACCATCCAAACCAAAGGATGAAAGTACCAACCGCACCCAATGTCATGTTGTGACCGCTCATTGGTCCGCCACCATCGCGTTTGAATACACGACCCAAGCGAGGACCAAGAACAATTGCTCCAGCCAATGAAGCTACACCACCAATGGTATGTACTACTGTAGAACCAGCGAAATCTCTGAAACCATTACCCAAAGTAGGTAGGAAGTGACCTGTACCACCCATCAAAGCCAAGAACCCATCTGGTCCCCAAGCCCAGTTACCAATAATTGGGTAGATGAAACCAGTGATACCGATACTGTAAAGGATATCTCCTCTAAAGCTAGTACGACCAATCATCGCTCCAGATACGATAGTAGAACAAGTATCAGCGAATGCGTATTGGAAAATCCAGTGTGCAATTACAGGGATACCTGTAGTTAGATAGGTGTCTGGCGCACCTTGTAAGAAAAACCAGTGCTGACCAATAAAGCCATTACCATTACTAAACATGAAAGCATAACCAATAGCCCAAAACAATAGACCGCAAAGACAAGTATCAAAAATACACTCCATCAATACGTTTACTGTTTCTCTTTGACGAGCAAAACCTGCTTCCAACATTACAAAGCCAGCTTGCATACCAAATACCAAAAAGGCTGCAACCAATGTCCAGATAGTGTTAGCGGTATTCATTAACATTGTTTCGTGTGCAGTGAAAGTTTCTCCAGCTGAAGCGGGAGTAGCTATCATACCGGGCAACAATTTCATTGCTGCCAAAACAACTAATAGACCTAGGATTTTTCCTGTAAAAAGCGTAATGCCTAAACGCCAGTTGATACCGTTTTTGAGTTTCGCAGAGAAACTCGGTTTCGTGATGCTGATTGCTTCCATAATTGAGGGGGTTTAATTATTAATAAATAAGAACAAATTAGAATTTATAAGTAGCAGCTAAGATAAAGCTAGTAGCAGATTTAGCAGCAGCTCCGTCCTTATCAGCAAAAATTGAGTTTTTTGCATTGTCAAGTCTCAATTCAGGTATAAGGGTAAGATTTGCCAAGTGAATATTGGCAGAAAGTGTTGTAGCCATAATGTTCTCAGCGTTTGCAACTTTAGCACCGTCCTTATCTGAAAAATACTCCTCACGTAAAGTCCAACCAATTTTGCTTGAAGGGTCATAATTTAGATAACCTGCAAAGCTGCTCCAATTTTTTGTTACACCTCTATACTTGATTGATTGATTTGTGCCGTCGAAATTGAATCCCCATTTGCTGCTTAGTACAAAATTCAATACTAAATCTAATTGAGTGATTTTTTCTCCGAATTTATTAGAACCACCTTGGAAGTTTAAGTATCCTTTTACTTTATCGTCTTTAGTGCCTGTGAAGAATTGAGCGATAGCAAATTTATTACCTGTGGTATCGGTAGAAAAATCTGTTGCATTTGCGACACCTACCATTAAACCAGATTTAGCACCCAATGTGATGTCGGCCTTAGCACCAGTATGGAAAAAAGGGCCTTCGGAAAAGCCATAACTCATACTGTAGTTGCGATTTGCGTAAGCATCTAACAATTCCCAACCAACGTGTGTTGCCCATTTACCGATAGTAAATTTAACTTTACTAGTTGCTTGGTAACTAACATAAGCCTGCTTGATAGCTGCTAAAGTATTAAAACCGTTCGCATGAATTGTTGCCCCACTTGCAGAAACAGCACCTGCACCATTCCCATCATTGTAGGAAAATTCCTCAGCCCTTCTGCCAAAACCCAAATCAACTGTTGCTGCTACTTTGCCAAAGCTATGATCTGCTCTTACAGAGGCCATTCCTAACTCAAATGAGTTGATTGAATTTGTGAAACTTGTGTAGTTGTTTGCTTTTCCAGAAAAGTCATACCTAGTGTATGCATCTACTGAATAAGTCATTGTTGTTGTTCCTTTTGTAGAATCCTGACTGTGTGCAGCAGAAAGAACTGCCATTGCGCCAATTACTGTTAGTACTTTTTTCAACATGTTTTTTTTTGTTTAAATTGTTAATTAAATAAAAGTAGAATCGTTTGATTAATTAATTATGCTTTGATCAGGAGCTTGATTAATCGTAGAAGTATACTTCTGCAAACAACTCTTTGTTTTGAAAAACCTGATTACTATATAAAGGTGTAACATATTAATATATACGTACACTTTAAAAGTTAAACTAATAGATATATTTCAGATAATTGTAGTAAAAACAAATTATTGAAATAGATAGAATTGAAAAGTATAATATGTAAAGAACTTTGCAATGATAAGATATTATTTGAAATTTTATTAAAAAAATCAATTAAAATCTGATTGTTTGTCAAAACCGACTGCAAAGTAGTGATTATTTTTAAACTAACTCAAATAAATTTAAATATTAATTTAATTTTAATGTAAAATATTTATTCAAATAATATTTAATTATATATACTGATGACTAATAGTGGATATAAATTTTTATTTGAAAATGACTAGAAAAAAGTTTTTTTTAAACTTTTGAATGATTTTTTGGAAAGATTAAAAAAAAATGCTTCTTTTGGAGGATTAATCACTTAATTAAATTTTTATAACATGTCACTAAGGTTTGATGCAATCACAAAACTGACAGATGAAGTTGAAGCCAATGGCTCAAAATCATCAAAGATTACTGCCATTTTCGGCGAGAATGTATTTACGCTTAAAACAGCAAGAGAATATTTAAGCGATGATGCTTATAAAAGCCTTGTAGGTAGTATTAAGGGAGGAAAAAAGATTGACAGGGCTGTAGCAGGACAAATCGCTAATGGTTTGCGTGCTTGGGCAGAGAGTAAAGGAGTAACACATTTTACACACTGGTTCCAACCACTAACTGGTACTACAGCAGAAAAGCATGATTCATTTTTCACATTAAAGAGCGATGGTACAGCAATAGAAGAATTTGATGGCGCTGCATTGGTACAACAAGAACCAGATGCCTCTTCTTTTCCTAACGGTGGTATCCGTTCTACTTTTGAAGCTCGTGGTTACACAGCTTGGGATCCATCTTCTCCAGCATTTATTATAGAAATAGGCCATGGTAGAACTTTGTGCATTCCTACCATCTTCGTATCTTATACTGGTGAATCTTTAGATTACAAAGCTCCTTTGTTAAAAGCACTAGAAGCATTAAATAAACATGCAGTCGATGTCGCACATTATTTCGATAAGAATGTAACTAAAGTAACGGCTACTTTAGGTTGGGAACAAGAGTATTTTGTGATAGATGAAGCGTTGGCTAATGCTCGTCCAGATTTAGTACAAAGTGGTCGTACCGTTTTTGGTGCTGCCCCTGCAAAAGGTCAACAATTGGAAGACCATTATTTTGGTTCTATTCCTGAAAGAGTTTATGCTTTCATGAGAGATTACGAAAACGAAGCATATAAATTAGGTATACCACTTCGTACGCGTCACAATGAGGTAGCACCTGCTCAGTTTGAGTGTGCACCAATATTCGAAGAAGTAAACATTGCAGTAGATCACAATACCTTATTAATGGATGTGATGAGCCGTGTTGCTAAGCGCCACAAATTGAGAGTATTGCTTCATGAAAAACCATTTGCTGGTATCAATGGTAGTGGTAAGCACAACAACTGGAGTATGGCTACTGATACAGGTGTTAACTTGTTGGCTCCTGGTAAAACGCCAAAAACCAATTTGATGTTCTTGACATTCTTTGTTAATACCATTAAAGCAGTACATGATTATGCAGATATTCTAAGAGCTTCTATTGCGTCTGCTCCAAACGATCACCGTTTAGGTGCTAATGAGGCTCCTCCGGCTATCATTTCTGTATTCGTTGGTCAATATCTATTTAAAGTATTAGAAGAAGTAGAAAGTCGTGTGGGTGTTAAGTTCGACGAACAAGATGAAGCTATATTGAAGTTAGACCTTCACCGTAGCATTCCAGAATTGTTGTTGGATAATACAGATAGAAACCGTACATCTCCTTTTGCCTTCACTGGTAACAAGTTTGAATTCCGTGCTGTTGGGTCTACTGCAAACTGTGCTAACCCAATGACAGTTTTGAATACCATCATCGCAGAAACCTTAAAGAACTTTAAGAAAGAAGTAGATGCTTTGATTGAAAAAGGTGAAAAGAAAGAAGTGGCTGTTATGCAAACTATTCAACGTTATATTGTTGAAAGTAAAAAAGTATTGTTTGAAGGTGATGGCTATAGCGAAGAATGGCACAAAGAAGCTGAAAAGCGTGGTTTGCCAAATCTTAAAACAACACCAGTTGCGTTAGATGCAATGGTTACACCAAAGGCTAAGAAATTATTCGAATCAAATGGTATCTATTCACATAGTGAATTGGAAGCAAGACACGAAATTGAATTGGAGAAATATTTGAAGAAAGTACAAATTGAAGCTAGAATAATGGGCGATTTGGCACTTAACCATATCATTCCTGCTGCTGTGAAATACTTAACTCAATTGGCCAGCAATATCGAAAACTTGAAAGCTGTTGGTGTTCCTGAAACTACTTACAGAAGTCAATTGGCTATCTTGAATGAAGTTAGCGAACACGTAAACATCATTTACGAACAAGTAAATGAAATGGTAGAGGCTAGAAAGGTGGCTAACGCACTACCTGATATCAGAGAAAAAGCTATTGCTTATTGCGATGATGTAAAGGGCAAATATTTTGATATCATCCGTTATCATGTAGACAAATTAGAGTCTTTGGTTGATGATGAAGAGTGGACTTTACCAAAATACAGAGAAATGTTGTTCTTGAGATAATAATCTGAAATAAAATAAGAAGCCTCGCATATTTTTATGCGGGGCTTTTTTGTTGAATTTTAATCTTGTAAAACAATTAATATTGTGTTTTCGGTATAAAAAATTACATTACACAATCGTTTTCGCTAAAATCAGTCTATATAAATATCAATCGGATACTTGTTTGCCCTATTTTTGCGAGGCATCCAAAAAACAGGTGCTTCCCTTATTATGTCAGTATTAGTAAATAAAGATTCTAAGATTATTGTTCAGGGATTTACCGGAACAGAAGGTACATTTCATGCTACGCAAATGATTGAGTATGGTACCCAAGTAGTAGGTGGTGTTACACCAAACAAAGGTGGTACTTTACATTTGGATAAACCTGTGTTTAACACAGTTGCAGATGCCGTAAAGTCTACAGGAGCCAATGTAAGTATTATTTTCGTACCTCCTGCTTTTGCTGGTGATGCAATAATGGAAGCAGCAGAAGCTGGTATCGCATTAGTAATTTGTATTACAGAAGGTATTCCGGTACAAGATATGGTAAAAGTTAAGAATTACTTATTAGGAAAGCCAACTCGTTTAATCGGGCCAAACTGTCCTGGTGTAATTACTGCCGATGAAGCTAAAGTAGGTATCATGCCTGGGTTTATATTCAAGAAAGGAAGAATCGGTATTGTATCTAAGTCGGGAACTTTAACCTATGAAGCTGCCGACCAAACAGTAAAAGCTGGTTTGGGTATCAGTACTGCTATTGGTATTGGTGGTGACCCAATTATTGGTACGCCTACTGTAGAAGCAGTTAAATTGTTGATGAACGACCCTGAAACGGATGGTATCATCATGATAGGTGAAATTGGTGGTAGCATGGAAGCTGATGCTGCTTATTGGATAAAAGAAAACGCAACTAAACCTGTGGTTGGTTTTATAGCTGGTCAAACTGCACCTCCGGGTCGTAGAATGGGGCATGCGGGTGCCATTATTGGTGGTGCTGATGATACAGCAGAAGCAAAAATGAAGATTATGGCTGAATGTGGTATTCACGTTGTAGCTAGCCCTGCCGACATTGGAAAGACAATGGCAGAAGCTTTGAAGAAATAATTTCAAAGGCAAGGGATATAGGCTAAGAGGGAATAGGCAAGAGTAAAAGTAAAAAAAGAGGCAAAGAGTATATAGAAAATTTATTTTCTTCACTCTTTGCCTCTTTGCCTATATTCCCTTTGCCTAACTTTGGTGTTATGAATAAGAAAACGCTAGTAATTGGAGCATCTACAAACCCAGACAGATATAGTTATCTGGCAATTATGAAATTAAGGAAATACCAACATGAAGTAATAGCTATTGGTCAAAAGAAAGGGATGGTTGGCGATATTTCAATCATTAACAACAATGCTGCAATTGAGGGTATAGATACGGTAACCCTATACATCAATCCTTCTATACAAAAAGAATATTACCAATACATACTTTCCCTGCATCCCAAAAGACTAATTTTCAATCCAGGAACAGAAAACGATGAACTCTTTCAGTTGGCAGAAGAGAATGGTATTCAGCCATTGGAAGCCTGCACTTTGGTTTTGTTAGGTACAGGGCAATACTAGTAGTTATTAGTTATTGGATATTGGTGGTTGGATATTACCTTTCATTATCACTTATTACTAATTCTGTTACCAATTACTAACCACTAACAACTAATAACTAACTCCTTATATTTGTCCAAAAGGAATTCTATGCAGGTGATAAAAGTGTCGGATGCAACTACCGAAAAAGCTTTTCTGGAAATAAACTATACACTCAACAAGCACAATCCTGCCTATATCCGCCCAATGGATAATGAGGTAACCGATTATTTCAATCCTAAAATAAATAAACACTTTAAATACGGCAATTCTGAAAGATGGATTCTAAAAGATGATTCGGGCAAAACAATTGGTCGTATTGCCGCATTTGTTAGTGAGCGATACATTAGCAAAGGAACCGACTATCCTATTGGCGCAGTTGGTTTCTTTGATTGTATAAATAGCCAGCAAGCTGCTAATCTTTTGTTTGATACTGCCAAAAGTTGGTTACAATCAAAGGGGGCAGAGGCAATGGATGGTCCAATAAACTTTGGTGATAGAGACAAATGGTGGGGCTTATTGGTGGAAGGGTTTAATAAACCTCCTGTTTATGGTATGGCTTTCAATCCATCCTATTACCAGCAATTGATGGAAAAATATGGTTTTAAAGATTATTACAACCAATTTTTTTATACGATGGAGGTGGATGCCAAGTTCTCTGAAAAAATTGTAGATCGCCATGCAAAGTTTAAAGCAAAGCCTGAATACAGTGCCCGACACATGGATCTGAAAAATATTCAGAAATATGCTGGAGACTTTGCTACAGTGTACAATAGTGCTTGGGCACAACATGGCGAGGCAAAAGCTGTAACAAAAGAAGATATAGTGAAGGTGTTTGAGCAGATGAAGCCAATAATGGACGAGCGCCTTATCTGGTTTGCCTATTACAAAGAAGATCCTATTGCCATGTTTGTAAATATTCCTGATATCAATGAATATTTCAAGCATTTTAATGGAAAGCTGGGGCTGATCGAAAAGTTACGATTACTTTGGATGAAGAAAACAGGCTATTGCAAAAAAGCAACAGGACTAGCCTTTGGCGTTGTGCCAAAGTTTCAGTCTTTGGGAATAGATAGTTATATTATTCAGGAAGTAGGGCTTTTTATTCAGGGTAAGGGTTGGTATAACGAGTATGAAATGGGTTGGGCAGGCGAATGGAACCCTCGGATGATAAATATTTATAAAAGCCTTAATGGGGTTCAAAGCCGTCGGTTGATTACCTATCGCTATATTTTTGATGAAAATGAACATGCCTTCGAACGCCATCCAATTATGGATTATAAATAGAAAGGTTCTTACCGTTCCGGCACATTAGGAACATAGTACTGAACGTTGGTTTACATTAGAAAAAATAGAAATGATAGGGTTACACTTTAATTAGCTAGCTGTCTGTTATTTAAGTAAAACGATACTTACATCTCTTTTTTCAAGTTCCTATATGCCTATGTGTTTAATTATTTATTAAATTTATAGCAATGAAGTCACTTACTATTGGTATTACAGATTGTAGCAAATACGACAATTACCGTTTATGGATACAAAACGCCGATGCCTCCATAAATATCGTAAAGCTCTCTCACAAACTAGACAATCTGGATTTAGCCGCTAGTTGCCAGGCTATTATTCTTTCTGGTGGCGAAGATGTGCATCCATCTATTTATGGGAAACCAGAATATCTGGACATTCTCGACCCTCTTCAAATGGATATTCAAAGAGATTATTTCGAGTTGAAAGTTATTGAACATGCTCAGCAAACAAATAAGCCTTTGCTGGGCATTTGTCGTGGGTTACAACTAGCAAATGTTTATTTTGGCGGCACACTTATACCTGATATACCTACCGTTGTGGGAAGCGAATTACACAACAAAATAGCAGGAAAAGACCAACTTCATTCCGTAGAAATAGTAGCTTGTTCTATGGTTGATAGTATCACAAAACAAAGTAATGGGGAAATCAATTCGGCACATCATCAATCTGCAAAAAAGATAGGTGAAGGATTGGTTGCTACTGCATTTGCAGATTATAATATAGTAGAAGCGATAGAATGGGGTAACCCTGCCCACAAACCTTGGCTTTTACTGGTGCAATGGCATCCCGAGCGGATAACTGATAGTGTACCTTTCTCTTTGGCTATCAGAGAAAGGTTTTTGGAAGAAGCAATGAAAGTCGCCGATACGCACTAGCATTCGGCCACTTTCATCCCTCACCAGTATTTTATTATTCCTTCACAAAACAAACACTGCGCATTTTGCTATCGGTCGTTAGAATATGAAGGCGATAGATGCCTGCAGGTAGCCCGTCTACAAAAAGACTCGGAGAACTAGCATCTTTATATGAAAGGGAACTTAATTGCTTACCTATATTGTCCATTATTTGTATCGAAGCAATGTGATCTCCTAAAATAGTGATGATGCTTTTTGCAGGGTTAGGATAAATCTTAATTCCTAGTTCGCAACTTGCAAAGGAAACACTCACAACCTTGCTATAGGTAACCGCTCCATTGTTATCTACACTTGACAGCCTATAAAAATTAGTTCCGCTTATAGGAGAAATATCTGTGAAACTATAACTGTTAGCGCCACTGCCCATTGCGTTTACACTACCCAGATTGGTATAGCTTGTGCCATTGATACTACGCTGAATAATAAAATGACTCGTATTTAGTTCACTAGTTGTTTGCCAGGCTATAACTGTTTTACCATTAGATAGTTTAGCAGAAATGTTCTCGAAACGAATAGGGAGTGAGCCTGCCGCTATTGTATCTGTACGAAGTGTTAACCCTGTAGCTGTTGTGCTGGTGATAACAGCATAATAGTTGCCCCCAATAGTAGGCGTGTAGGTAGAGTCGCCCTTTTTGGTATAGACCAATCCGCTTGCATTATACCATTTATAGGTATTGGTAGAGAGTGTTCCGCCCGCGCCAACAGTTAATTTGCTACCTGAAGTGTGAATGGTTAAAAGAGCTTGCGGACCATACACAACCGAATTGCTACCATTAGAAACAGCAACAACATTGGTCATACCTGTAAATGTAAAGTTGTTATTGCTGATATCCAATACAAAAAGACCTGTAAGTGATTTGAACCCTGTAGAGACACTGCCACTAAACTGGTTGTTAGACAAATCGAGTCTTGTAAGCGATGTCAACGACTTGATAGTAGCAGGTATGGTGCCGCTAAACTGGTTGTTTGAAAGATTAAGGCTTGTGAGGTAGTTCAAGTTGCTGATGGTATTGGCAATGGTGCCAGTAAACTTGTTATTCGATAAATCTAAGGTGTAAACATAGGGTAAGTTATAGATAGCGGTAGGTAGCGCTCCCGTAAACTGATTGCCAGATAAATCTAATATATTGATGTATTTAATGCCATTTAGGAATGCTGCTGGTAGCGTACCGCTATATTGGTTGTTGGCAATGGATAGGGTATACAAATCGGTCGTATCATTTATTAAGGAAGGCAATGTTCCCGAAAGCTGGTTGTCTGAAAGGTCTAAGGTTACAAGATAAGATAATTTATCGAAGCTTGCAGGTATGCTTCCTGTTAGTTGGTTGTTACTGAGGTCTAGCGTAGAAATGCGAATACTGTCCTTTGCAATTTCGGGAATAGTACCAGCGAATTTGTTATAGGAAAGATCTAGTGATCTTAACGTATCCAGGTTTAATATTTCTGTTGGAATGGTACCTGTAATGTTGTTATAAGACAAATCTAATTTCGTCAATCTATTGAGACTAGCAAGTGAAGTAGCGATTGTTCCAGATAAATTATTTCCAGATAAGACAATAGATGATACTTTTCCTGAGGCGTCTAACACCACGCCATACCAAGTACTTACAGGACCTGTAAGCCAGCCACTCTTGTTGGTCCATTTGCTACCATTAGCACTATTATAAAAGGCCACTAAAGCCAAGGAATCAGTTAAATCCGAAGGGTAATTAATCCTGGGTTGTATGCCAATAACCGCATCTTGTCCCAGATTGAATGTATCTGTAGCAGGAGAAAGATTACTGACATCAAAATAGCCGTTATAAGAGCCGCTCCAGCCCCAGTTGAAATGAAAGAAGTTGCTGTTGTCGTATCCATCTGCTACAAAACAATGACCACCTTGGTTGCCGCTACCGCTGTAAATAATGGGTCTTTTGGCATTCAGTTCATTCTTTAAAATATTAATCCAGTCAGAGTCTGAATAATTATCCCGTTGAAGACCCTTTATGCCATTATCGTAGTTAAAATTATTTACCAATGCATCCTGCGTAGTGTTTGTGTAGAGCCCCCCATAATTGATGGAAAACGAACCACTACCACCCACTTGTCCAACGCCATAGTCCATATTCACCCCCACGCCACAACTGTACATCAAAGTAGCTACTGCTTTTATTTGGGCAGGCGTACTGCTGTTAGTAAGGGAGTTTGGCATAGCACTCCAGTTAAATGTGGTACTATCAAAGTTTGCAGTCTGTACACCCAAATAAGGGTAAGAAGCAGGTGTATAGGAGTGTTTGCCGGTTCCTTTTGCTGGATATTTCCAATAGCACATTACCTGTGCCGTAGCAGTAGCCACACAGCCTGTAAGGGTATTATCTTTTAGCTTATTATCATAAGGACAAAGCGCATTGTAGGTAAGCGTTCCGCCCGAAACAGGCGCACTCTGGTCCCAGGTAGTTGTTAATAAAGGAGATACACTAGTACCCGTACTGCCAAAAAGTTGGTAGTGCGACTTTGGCAAAGGCTTAGAAAGCTGCATCCATTTGTTTGCCACTTCTTCCGATGCCTGAACATTGCTTTTGATGGCAACAGCAACTTTTTTTGCATACCCACCCAACCATGCACTTACTTGTTTGGGCATATCCCGTGAAGGCGTTATTTCGTAATTACTCTCGGTTGAATAAGCCATAACAGGACTTAGATTGTCATCTGCAGCAACAATTACAAAGCCTTTGGCACCCGTAACATTAAAAACGTAATAACAAACAGTAGCTTTATTAAGTACAGCAGCGTCAACTGCTTTATAGGCAAGTACAAAGTTGTTGATACTGCCTAATGTAGCAGCAGGAATCTTGGTAGATAGAAAATTATAACCCACTATTTTAGCAAGACTATCATTAACAGGTGTTGCTTTAGAGGAGATGATGGCTAAGAAGAATAAAATTACAAGTGTAAACTGTTTCATACCTAAAATCTATTTTTACAATGATACAATACAAATTGGAATAGCTGCTTTCAAAAATTATTCAAATGAATGAATGGTCAATTTTTAGGGTATAAATTGGAAATTTTCATTGGTGTTTCCTTCAAAAGCCGAGAATCGACTAGTAGCGTGAACCCTAGAACTGAGCAGCAAAAGGATGGATTGAAAAGGGGAGGTGCTTGTTTAAATACCGACTCTTTTCTTGCCCCAATCTCTAGAACTATTGGTAAAAAAATGAGTATTCCCGTTAAAATCTCCAGAAACCTAGGGTAAAACTCTGGGCACCTGTACTAAATCTTTAGAGATTTGTACTAGAACTCTGGAGATTGGGCATGAATCTCCAGGAACCTGTGCTAAATCTCTGGAGATTTGTAGTAAAACTATGGGAACCTGTACCAAAACTCTGGAGATCTGGAACAAATCTCCGTAGTTTTAAAGTAAATCTCTAGAAACCTTTACTTAATCTTTGATGAATTGAATTATATAATCGAGGGTGTATAACACATAATCTTGACTGTATCGAAGATGATTTTGTACTAACAGCTAGCAATAAAAAAGCCGCTTCAAACAATTAAAGCGGCTTTTTTAGTATTATTTAATTAAAATCTTAAGAACCATACGCTTTTGCAAGTTGAGTTGACGTACCCAACCCATCGATACCCAATGAAACGACGTCGCCAGCTTTTAGATAAATCGGGTTTGGTTTCTGACCAAGACCCACACCAGCAGGGGTACCTGTAGATATAATATCTCCCGGAAGCAAGGTCATAAACTCACTTAGATAAGATATAACAAATGGTACATTAAAGATGAGATTTTTGGTATTGCCATCCTGATACATCTTTCCATTAACACTTAACCACAAACGCAAATTGTCTATGTCGCCCAACTCATCTGGTGTAGCTAACCAAGGACCAAACGGAGCGAAAGTGTCACAGCTTTTTCCTTTCACCCATTGTCCGCCTCTCTCTAATTGATACGCTCTTTCGCTATAATCGTTGTGCAATGCATAGCCTGCCACATAATCTAAAGCTTCCTCAACAGAAACATAGCTCGTCTTTTTACCAATTACAACTGCCAATTCTACCTCCCAATCTGTTTTTTCACTTCCCTTAGGAATAACTAAATCATCATTTGGCCCAACCAATGCAGTGGTAGATTTAAAGAAAACAACAGGTTCACTTGGAGCAGCCATATTGCTTTCTGCAGCATGGTCGGCATAGTTCAACCCAATACAAATAATCTTGGAAGGACGTGCAATAGCAGATGCCCATCTTACTCCTTCAGCAACCACGGGACAAGAAGCTTTATTGGCTTCAAACCAAACCTTTAACTTATTTAATCCGTCGTTACCAAAGAAATCTTCTGTAAAATCTTGTCCGAAAGCACTTACATCGTAACGGACATTATCTACTACAACCGCAGGCTTTTCGTTTCCGATGTTGCCAAATCTTGTAATCTTCATGTATGTTTATTTAATTGTGATTGTGTGAATAGTTGTACGTTTTAAGTTATGGGTTGTAAGTTTTAATTGTTTAGTGTTGTAAAACCACCGTCAATAGGATAATCGCAACCAGTAATAAAGCTAGCTTCACTGCTACACAGGTATAAAGCGAGGGTTGCAATTTCTTGCGGCTCTGCCATCCTGCCAATTGGTTGTGATTGTGATAATTTCTCAAACATCTCGGCTTCTTTACCAGCATAGTTATTCTTCAAGAAACCATCAACAAAAGGTGTATGCACCCTTGCAGGAGAAATAGAATTGCAACGGATACCTTCCTTGATGTAATCGCGGGCAACACTCATCGTCATCGCTTTGATAGCACCCTTGGTGGTACTGTATACAAACCGATCGGCAATACCCACATTAGAACCAATGGAAGCCATGTTTACAATAACGCCACCTTGAGTACGCAACTTAGGAACAGCCGCAAAGATGCAATTGTAGGCACCCTTTACGTTCACGGCCATCACCCTATCAAAGTCTGCTTCGGGCGTAGTATCTGCTTTGCCAATATGTGCAATACCGGCGTTGTTAATGAGGATATCCACTTTATCAATCTTAGCAATAGTGTCTACTACTTGTTGTTGATTGGCTACATTGCAACTATGTGCAGTGGCAGTACCACCTGCAGCAACAATCTCCTCTACGGTAGACTTTGCATTTTCTTCACTCAATTCAATAATATGAACTGTTGCACCTTGCTTGGCAAATAATACGGACATAGCACGACCAATACCGCTACCACCACCTGTAATTACTGCTGTTTTGTTGTCTAATCTAAACACGTTATCTAATTATGAGTTATGAATTATAAGTGATGAGTTAAGGAAAATAAGTTCGAGTTTTCTTTTCAACTCATCACTTATAATTCATAACTCATATTTTGCTTACAGGCTTACGCCTCTCTTCCATGGGATGAAATCATCTTGGTTTAGTTGCACTGCCTTAGGGATTACTTCGCCACTAGCAG
>CAISCV010000210.1 GCA_903883945.1 uncultured Chitinophagaceae bacterium
CCCACCTCTGCCAAGGCTTTTTGGATGGCGTGCTGGATAGCCCGCACACTCATACAACGCCCCTTGCTTATCCCATTAAAGAGGTATTCCCGTGGTTTGTAGATGAGCCAATAGGCTCTCAACTCTAGCAGTACCTTCTCGGAAAGGATGGTATAACGGTCTTTGCCACCCTTGCCCTGCACTACCTTGATGCGCATGTTCTTACTGTCTATGTCTGCTATTTTGAGATTGGATATCTCGCTCACCCGTAGTCCACTGCTGTACAACAGCATCACGATGGTGCGGTGTTTAAGGTTGGGCAGGGAATCTATTAGCGTCACTATCTCTTCGGGTGACATAACGGGAGCCAATCTGCTGGTAGGGCGGGGATAAATAACAGAAGGAATTACATAAGGACGCTTCAACACATGGCGGCAAAAGAAGGAAATGGCTTGTGCTGCCATCTTGCATTTAACACGGCTGCATCCCAAGGTTTTGGACAGGTACAAGAGGTATCCCATAATCATATCTTCCGACATGTCCATCGGATCAACATCACAATGATAAACAAAAAGATAACGTAGCTCGCAGAGGTAATTACGCTCGGTATTGGGACTGTAATGACCGAGGGACAGGTACTGATTGGTTTTCTCCAATGCCGCAACAGCTTGCGGACTTAACGTTTTTTTTCCATTTTCTTGTAGTTTAATTATTAATAAATGAACTACAAGATAGGGATTTTTAAAACTCATCGCCAATAGGCGATGTTAGTTCAACTGAAAGTGTGAAGAAAAAGAGAACTGATACAATAAAAATAAATACCCCTATGCATTGCTTAAAAAGCTTAATTAAACCAATTAGCCCCATTAGATAAATTGGATAAAAGAAACAACCTAGATAAAGGTTATGTGAACGAGAATTGAATGTACGTTGTAAGCCCCAAAAGGAAACAAACCGATGTGTTGCCAATTGAATAAACTGTGTTTTATTATGAACAATAAAATCAAAAATACCTGAAAGTGTGTTTGATGTTGTATGAGAAGGAATTGTATAAACAGTTTCCGGAACATCACAAATTACTTGCCTCTCTAAAAATGGTTTTACAAAGTTAAAAGTAGTTGAACTCTGCATGGCATAATTCAGTATGGGGATAAAAGAAATTGCTACAAATCCTGAAAAGAAAAATGCCTTTAAGTATTCTTTCCCCTGGATTAATAGAAAGAAATAATATAAAAACAATACCGGAATGAGCAATAGTCCTGTGGGTCTTGCAAAGATTAAAAGTAAAAACAGACCACCTGCGAGTATTCGGTTCTTATTATTTTGAATTTTTACTCCCAACAAATAGTACGAAAAAATAATAAATAAACTACTAAAAACAGATTCTGTATATAAATAAACCGTCCACATCTGAAAGGTTTGCGTAAGTAAAAGAAGCATTACTGCTATGAAAGCTGTCGGTTTTTTGCCCGTTATATTATAGGTTAGCTTAAAGAAAAGGCAGGTAGCCAGGAGGTTCAGAAAAAGCTGAAACAAAAAGACTCCAACCGTTTCAAAACCTAATATGTAAAAGACTACATGAAGGAGGATATATACAGCGTAAAATAAGTACTTTTTATCAGAAAAATGACCAGTTTGAATTAGTTGATGACACTCATCGAAGTATTTGACTGCTTCACGTGAGGTAACAATTCCATATTCTTGAATAAGGCTTACTTGAACTACTAGCCAAAACACTCCAATTAATAACAGCAATTGGGAGAAAGAAATGTTTTTTATATTTTTTGCTAGACCTGACATAAAAATAGTTTGAACAAAAGTGAGATATTTGAAGATAGAAAAATTAATAATTGTATTCTTGCTACTTAAAAGGCTGGTTTAACAGAGGTGATAATCTAGCTTAGATAAGATAAGATAAACCTAATACAGACACTATGAGTAATGGGCTTCTAAAAAAAATAAGTATCCTTATGTTATGGGTATCTATCATCATGTTCCTATTTGGTTTAGCGATTCTTTCTTTTTTTAACCATGCCTGTGCCGATGATTATATTGCCTTGACCTGGAATCATCAATATGGTTTTATTGGCTATCAAAAACAGGTATATCTGCATTGGGGAGGACGGTATGTTTCCAATTTGTTAGCCTCAGCATTTTCCTACCATAACTTTCTAATATCGCACTACTATTTCCATACGCTCCTACTGCTTTCACTCACATTTGTTTCTGTATTTTACCTGATAAAGGTTGCCAACCGATACCTGCTAAGTAATTCCTCTAACTTTGGGCAACGATTAACCATTTCAGCCATTGTATGTGTGAATATGTATGTGGTTTATCCGGAATTAGCCACTGGTTTGTTTTGGTTTAGTAGTGCCATTACTTACCAGACTTCTATTGTTTTATTAGTACTCTTACTGGGGGTATGTATTAGTCTGTTTGAATGTTCCCCAAAAATGAGACCTTTCTTTTTTGTCTTTTTACTACTGTTAATCATTCTCATCAACGGCACCAATGAGCTTGCCGTTTTGTTAAGTGGAGTTATGTTGTTATGGTTTGCATTTATAAATAAAGACAGATTAAAACAATGGTGGCTATTTGTTGCTGTGATTGCACTTTTTTATCTTTCCAGCTTCGCATTTATGTCAATGGCGCCCGGTAACAAGGAAAGATTGGCCTTGTTTGGCAATACAGGGTATCATATCCCTTATGCAGTTGCGACTACGCTATTTAGGATTTTCCTTGTATACTGGAATATCTTTCAATCACCTTTATTCTGGGTCAGTATCCTGGCAATTTTCATCTATGGATATCATATTCAGCTTAAAGGAACAGACAGGAACAGGCACCTTGTAAATAGCAAAAGAATATGGGCACTTGTATTTGGCTGGACGGTAGTATTCTTTGCTTTCCTACTCCCCATCCTGGTTATCAGTAACGGGTCAATACCAGACAGGGCATTGAACCTATTAGGATTTGCAAGCATGCTGGTATTTTTCATCATCTCGTTGTATTGGGGCATGGGGAATGGATATCATTCGCAATTAACATTCTTAAGTAACCCCAAAGTTCTTCCAATTTTACTACTTGCATTAAGCTGTACCATTTTTGCAAATAGGGGTAGTAAAGAAATGGCTTCTTCGTTGATATCAGCTAGAAATTATGCGCTTATAATGACAAAAAGAGAACAGGCATTATCGGTTGCCAATCAAAAAGGGATAGAAAGTGTATCCTTACCTTTAATTGATTCAGCAATGAACAGGGCTGTCGAGATGTCTGCACAAAAAGCGACCATCAAAGAATGGATGAAACATAAACCTAGTTTACTCTACTTTGAAGATGATATGGCAGATTCGGGATCTCGTGCGGTTCTACAAAACTTTTATAACATCAAGGTTATTGCAGTGGAAAAATAGGATTAACTATTTAATTGCGTCATCCGTTGCACATACTTTCCAATTATATCAAACTCTATATTGATAAGATCGCCTTCTTCGAATTGTTTCATATTGGTATGCTCGAAGGTGTAGGGGATAATGGCAACCGTAAAACTGTTAGCCGTAACATTAAAGCAAGTCAGACTGATGCCATTTACAGAAATAGACCCTTTCTCGATAACTAGAGAGGTAAATTGTTCCTGAAACTGAAAAGTATATTCCCAACTGCCTTCTAGGGCAACCTTTTTAATGCAAGTAGCAGTAGCATCTACATGACCTTGTACGATATGACCATCTAGTCGGCCATTTAATTGCATACATCTTTCTAAATTAATTAAGGTACCCACTTGCCAAGCGCCCAAATTTGTTTTCTTGAGCGTTTCTGCTATGGCAGTTACCCGATGTGCTCCTACTTTCACTTCTTCTACCGTTAAACAAACACCATTGTGGCTAAGGCTCTGGTCTACTTTTAATTCATTAGACAAAGGAGATGCAACCCAAAAAGTAGCATTAGTTCCCTTTATTTCAATAGCTTCAATTAGGCCTAAATTCTCAATAATTCCTGTAAACATGGGTGCAATTTATTGTTGAAATTTGAAATAGTAAATAACATATTTGGCAATTTGAATAATTCTCCTATTTTTGCACTCCATTTACATAAAAAAGGGATACAAATTATGCTAATAATCGACTCAAAAGATTGCGAAAACATTGACAAGGCACTTAAAAAGTATAAAAAGAAGTTTGAAAAAAGTAAAACTTTAATACAATTAAGAGAGCGTCAAACATTTACTAAACCAAGCGTTGTACGTCGTGGTCAAGTATTGAAAGCTATCTACAAACAAAAATTAGCTAACGAGAGTTAGTGGAAAAGTAAAGAAGTCTTAACTATTTACTCCCAAAATATATTTAAGTAGCCTTGGTGTTATACCTTAGGCTACTTTTTTATGTCTAAAACGCACGAACAATACCCAGAAATAGGCACCTTCTTAAATTATTTACAATTTGAGAAGCGTTACTCTCCACATACCTTAGAAGCATATCGAAATGATTTAGAACAGTTTTTTACTTTTCTGATACATCAGTTTGATGCCCCCTCTATCCCTACCATTCTTGCAACATTTATACGTACCTGGCTAGCTTCTTTAAAAAGCGAAGACATCTCTGCCAAAACTATTAACAGAAAAGCATCTTCCCTTAAATCTTTCTTTAAATACCAGATGCGGTTGGGCATTATAGTAGCAAGCCCGATGGTTACGGTATCCTCCCCTAAAATAAAGAAAAGACTACCTGAGTTTGTTTTAGAGGACAACCTGGATACACTTTTTAATCATGTAGAATTTACAGATGACTGGAAAGGGAAGACAGAAAGTTTGGTTTTACAACTCTTTTATGCTACAGGCATCCGTTTAAGCGAATTGATTAACATTAAAGAAGGTGACGTTGACTATGCTAAGTGCCAAGTGAAAGTAATGGGGAAAGGGGGGAAGGAACGCATCATCCCTTTATCTAAAGAACTATTGGGGAAGCTTAAAGAATATGTTTCTCAAAAAGAAGTAGTACTAGCGGGTGTAACCAATCTTTTTGTTAATGAGAAGGGCAAACGACTTCAACAAAGGAATGTATATGCATTTGTGCATTATTATTTATCGTTGGTGACGACCATTAAAAAGAAAAGTCCGCATATTCTCCGCCATAGTTTTGCAACCCATTTAATGAATAATGGAGCAGAACTTAACTCGGTTAAAGAATTATTAGGTCACGCAAGCCTTGCCTCTACACAAGTATATACTCATAATAGTATTGATAAATTGAAAGATATTTTTAAAAAAGCCCATCCAAAAGCATAAAAAATATAAATTAACTTTCTGCATTAAATAAATATCCCTACATTAGTGGTGTGAAAAATTGCTATTGCTTATGCAACAATAATTACCTGACATTCTTTATTATTTCAAAATTTAAATTGAGTTGCTATGAACGTAAACATTCAGACCGTGCACTTTGATGCAGATGAAAAGTTAGTAGAGTTGGTTTCCCGCAAGGTTGAAAAACTAAACACGTTTCACGACAGAATTACCAATGTCGATGTATTTTTAAAGTTAGACAATTTAGTGCACACGATTAAAGACAAGGTGGTAGAGATTAAAGTTAATGTGCCAAAACACGAGTTCTTTGTAAAGACTTCTTCTAAGTCCTTCGAAGAATCTTTTGAAGCAGCATTTGACTCGATTATCAATCAAATTAAACGAAAGAAAGAAAAGCTTGCCGCTTAAGAATTTTAAAAAGGTCTCAGTAATGAGACCTTTTTTATTACTACCATACTATAAACTTAGCAGACACTCCCGAATGTGAAAGTTTGATAAAATATACCCCCTTCTTTAAAGTAGTAACTGGAAATATATATTCATTATTTCCGCTCTGAATAATTACAGATTTTGTTACCACTAACTTCCCTGCAGCATCAAAAACAGATAGTAAGGTGGTATTGTTTTCATTCGAGAAGTATCTGAGCTTCACTTCACTTAAAGATCCCGCATAGATAGGATTAGGTACTATAGAAAGTTGCTCTTTCTCCAAACAATTTGTTTTTACCAATGCTACCGGAGAATACCAGTTGTTTGTATGGGTAATGATATGTACCCGATAGGAAGTAGCATCTGATATTTGCGGAATATTGGCCTTATAGCTTTCCGTTACACCTTTATTATTTGGATAAAGCGTTTTAACCAACTTAAATTGGCCATCCTTATCTGCACTTTCTATATGATAAGCAATAACACCCACCTCTTCAGCTACTTTCCAAGATAATTGGGCATTACATCCGTTAGCAACTGCGTTAAAGTGTAGAAGTTTCAGGGGTAATGCAGCTTGTATTGCGATTGAGGAAGTATCTGAAGAAAATTCCCAACGTGTACTGTCTAATAAATGTACCGCTATCACATGATTACCAACTGCCGGATTAATCCATTTAGCTGATAGAACAATTGAGTCGAAGGTTGATTTGGTAACTGTAAATGGAATAGAAGGTTTTGCTTTTCCGGAATCATATAACAGCACAGTTGAGTAACATTTATTGATGTTGGGGTTCTTAATAGTAGTAGTTATGGTTAGCGTATCGGGTAAAGTAAAGGCGTGCAAGCTTTGCACTTGCAAGTTAAAAGACGGAGACACACCCTGTGTTTGTGTTTGAAAAATATCTGAACGATAAATAGAATCTTTAAAAAGTCCTATCCGGTCTATATGCCAATCGGTAACTGCCGTTTTAGAGAATACCCCTGTCGATTTGACGCTATCTAACAAATTGGTATTTACACCCTTAAAGGAAGACGTCTTAGCAAAAAAATTGTTATTGCAAATCAACCCATACTGCGTAAAAGGAGCCCCCGTTTGTGCATAGGTCGTATTTGTTTTTCCGTTGGTAAGAAATAAACTCTTATCTACAACCGGGCTGATACACCTACCTAAGTTAACGGATGTACCTATAAATACATTCCCATTTATCTGGGGCCAGACTGCCGAGGTATAGGCTTTATTTACAGTATCGAAGTAATCTTTTAATTCGGGATATGCCGCTTTGTAAATGGCACTGGTACTATCTACCGTCTTTACTCTTTTATAGGCAGTACTAGTGGAAACCGTATCTGTCATTGCAATTTCATAACTACATTGATATTTATAATTATCGAAATAGATGTTGTTATTAAAGTTATTAAACAACCCAAAATTGTTTTGCACCCCAAATAAACAGTTGGCAGCAATGTTTCCATTAAAGATATTCCCTTGCGAATTGTTATCGGCATATAAGGCAGATCCACAATAATTCATTGCATGTATATAATTCCGTTGAATCTTATTTCCTCGCTTGGTTTGTATCTCAGCGGAGTAAAAAGCCCCCATGTCATTATAAGTAGTTACCACATTACTTACATCATTATATTCATACACATTATTGTTTCCTCCAAAAAGTACGCCTACATGTTTGCATCCATGAATGTTGTTATAGGCAGCATAACAACCAATGGCATTACGAGTATCAATGGCTGCCGCATACAGAAACACTTGTTCAGCATAGTTGTAAATATGGTTATTGATGATGGTATGGTTACACGCTTTCAGTAGCAGTTGATCGGCATTAAACGTACTACTTATTACATAAACACCGCCCTCTCCTACTTCGTGGATATCATTACTACGGACGGTACAATTGTTTCCATCGGCAATTAGTATCCCATAACTAGATACATGTTTTATATCCATACCCGCTATAGAAACATACGAGCAACCGCTTAATTTAATTCCAATACCCGAGCCGCCATCCAAAGAGATGCCTTCGAAGTTGGTATAATGAACCTTACTCAGACTAATGTTGGGTGTAGCACTGTTACTACTGATATTGAGGACTCCGGTATCGGGCGGATAGACGTATAGCATGTTTGTATTAAAGTTGATGGCCCACTCACCCGGAAGGGATATTTCTTCCACCAAGTTAACCGCTATATAAGGCTCCTGACCATTCCCGGCAGGGCGCGTATATTTATTTCCAATGCCGCCAGAAACACCCACACTCTGATAAACAATAGAATCTTTCAGGTTAATAGAGTCTGTCTTTACAAAATCCATTTGCCAAGGCACACGCCAACAGCCCCTTAGCCACAAACCTTCCTGAATGGCTTGTCCCCAATACTGACACCTGCCATCCCGATATTTAAATATGCCTGCAGAACCACCTGTACCTGTTCCTCCATTGTTTAAAACTGATTTCATCCGCATAACCGAATCGCCTTTAGGATATTGTGCCATGGGCAATGGGGTTGTATTCTGATATAACAAAGGCCAGTTTTGACGTGTACTACCCGTTGCAGAAACATTAATAGGATATCCGAAAAGGTTTGGCCAAGCCGACATATTGCTTAGATTGTATTTAGATAAATCTACCTGCCGCACCTTTGATTGTGCAACCGTATCTATAATCCTTTTTTTAATAGAGTCAGGAACAGACACTAAATCAGCAACATTAATGGGCGTAATCGGTTGAAAAGAAGCTTTCAATCTATTAAGGGAATGGTAAGTAACTGGTGCAGTTGCCGAGCGACTATCTGTGGTATCTAATGCAAGCGTAGTATACACCCCATCCATTAACCAGATATGACAAGTCTTTACTTTGTTGGCAGTTGCTTTTGCGATAGTCCTTGCCCTGGAAAAGGACACAGGATTAGAAGTATTGGCACCTTGCCCCGTATTGGCACCTGTGGGAGAAACATAAATATTAAGCGTTTGTGCAAACAGGCTTGCTTGTGCAAGAAAACAAACCATCAATAGCATGTACATCTTTTTCATTGGCGTCAAAACTATACCTGCAGCATTTATTTGTAGCTAAACTTACTGCATAAAGGTTTTGTAAAAATAGGTAGTTAAAGGATAGCATACTTAACCTGTTGAAGCATTTTATAGACCGCATGAATAATAGTCATTTATAACGGAGTACTTTTTGTTTGGAAATAGCGGGGGAATAAGGATTATAGCAATGAAAGTGGAATGGGTTTTAAAGAAATAATGAAGTAACTGCTATTTTTACCTTTAGTAATGGCCAGGCACAGGAAAGCGTTACTGCGCAAGTCGCTCACAGTCAAACATTCCTGCTAGATGGGTTATGACTTAGAGACATTCATGTACTAATGAGTCATGACTAGACTTCGAGACATTCATGGACTAAATGGGGCAGAGGGTAAGCATGGTTTGAGTGTAGTAAATGCAATAAAGAATAAATTATTACTAAGGGTAGTAGCGGTTGTGAATAAGCAAGAAATGTATGTGGAGAACTATCAAAATGTAGCCTAAAAATTTATTTTGTTTGTTCATAGCAATCTGCAAGCACTTTCCTAAACACTAATGTAAGCTGCTGCCTTGTCCTGTCATATCAGTAAGCAAGCTGCTTATTATTAAGCTCGACTTTGAAATTCACTTTCACTCCTAAAGCATCAAACACTTTCATAATTGTCTCAAATCTCGCATTTTTCACACTGTTTTCTATCTTAGATATTTGTGCTTTTTGAACACCTACAAGTTGGCCTAATTGTTCTTGTGTCAAGTTTCGCTCTTGTCTTGCTTGTTTTATTGCTTGACCTAATAAGTCTATTCTCAATTCGCTTTCAAAGGAATCTCGTCTTTCAGTTCCTTTCATGCCAATGTGTTTGTCTATCATTGTGTCTATCGAAACAGTTTTAAACTTATTTTCCATGACTATTTATTTTTTGTCTTATTTATTAAATATTGCTTTCTTATTTCTTCTGCTCTTTTTATTTCTTTAGATGGTGTTTTCTGTGTCTTTTTCAATATTCCGTGAGTCGCTACAACCAAAGTTTCTTTACCGTCAACATTATCCCAAAATGAAAAAAGTCGGTATGCTTTACCGTTATATAAAGTACGAAACTCCCAAATAAGCTCGTTGAGTTTTTTAAATAGTTCATTGTCGTTTACAAATTGAGCTTTCTTTATGTTGTAATAAATTTTTTCTCTCGCTTTGTTGTCAAGATTCTCTAAAAACTCAACTGCATCTGGCAATAATTCTACTTCAAACTTTGTCGTCATACACAAATTTCGTCAAATGTAGTAGTTTCTTAAATGGGAAACAATTCTATTATATACACTCAATAATTAAAACCTGTTAATGAGGGGGAAGCAAGGTGGCAGCTTACGGACAGGTATTGAGAATGTGGCTGGCAAGAATGTTCCGTCCGCTGACCACTAAAGTTTAATACTTGTTACAAAAGCCAAATATAAGAACCGAAGCCCCATAGTGTTACGTCCCTCGAAACAGAAGCTAAAAGAAACCACTAAAGCCGAGTTTGTTCCGTCCCCAGCCATATTTGTAATACTTGTGTTGGCTGCTGTACATTCTATTCGTAGGTCTTACTAGTTGTGTTATATAGTGTCCCAACTTGGTTTTCTTTATCGTAGTCAAATAATCGTTTTTCAACTTGACGTGGTGTCAATGAAAGTTCTTTAGCGATTTCCCTAACTAAATTTAGGTATATGCCCCACTGATTAAGTGTAAAGCTTTGCCCTTTTGGATTTTCTGTCAACAGTCCATAATTATATAGTTGTCTCCAAACCCGAATGTCAATAACGGGATATTGTTTTGGGTCGTAAAACATTAGAATTGCTGATGCAGCAGGATAATTCACACCAGACAAAGCTGTCAAAATATGTATTTTAACTTTCTCATCGTTCTGTTCAAATGCAATTTTTGTAATTATCTCAAAGTCTGAATTTAAGTTTTTTTCATAGTGATTGGTTGGTCTATTTGATTTCCATTTTAGAATTTTAAGACCAAGGTCTTTACTTATGAAGCCTTTACTTTTTATTGAAGTTGTAAGCTTAAAAAGTTCTAATGTGTTTTTGTCAGTTGTGTCTGGGGTAACTGAAACTACTTTTAAAATCTTTTCTAAATTTATCATGTATTTTATTATTTTACAGATTGGTATAATAATTTATAATTTTCATTTGAAGGTTCTATTTCTAATGCCTTGAGTATGTATTCTTTTGCTTTTTGTTTATTGTTTACATTTTTTAGAGCGTAAGCATAGTAGTAATAATAATTACCTTTTAAATTGTCTGAAAGGTTCGTCTTTTTATCAACCCTTTCAAAATATTTAATTGCTTGTGCATAATCACCTTGTTCATTATAAATTGCTCCAAGATTATAAAGCGCAAAATCATATTTAGGTTCTATCAGCAATACCTCATTAAAATATTTTTTTGCTGTAGAAAAATCCTTCTTTATTGAATAGTCTAAACCAATATTTGCCAAGAACATATCCTTGTCCCATTTATTGTTAGTAAGGGTTAAGCCTTTTTGTAAATATTCAATTGATAGATCTGGGTTATCTACTTGGTTATAATATACTGACATTGCATTGTAATGAGATGCAATATCAGGCTCTAGTGAAATTGCCTTTTTTAAACTGCTCGTAATTTTATCAAGTGTTTCTTGTCTTGTTGAAGTATTATTAAGTTTGTCTGAATTGTTGTAACACCAAGCTAACTTTTCAAATGCGATTCCGTCAAAAGGGTTTAATTCAATTGCTTTATTTAATAAATTAATGGCTCCTTCATAATCACCCTTTCTATATTTTTCTTCTGCAACAATTAATAATGTTGCATTAAAAACTTTTTTCCATTCGTTATTTTCATTTATCAATGTGTAGTAAAAAATTTCTTTTATAGAATCCTTCATAAATAGATTTGTTCTTGTAATTCTAAATCTACGGAATGTTGGATAGTTAAAATCTTTTCTTGCTCTTGAATATTATCGGTTCGTAACTCTTTATATCCCGAAGAATCGTTTCTGTCGAATACCTTCTTAAACTCGTCATATGAAACTATTTCTTTTGACTTTGTTGAAATTAAATCAAAACAAGATTTTGAATCATTTTTGATTACAAATTGAGAATATGCTTTTACAACTTCTTCTGGTTTTGATGTGTCAACTGAATGACAACTAAAAAGAAAAGTTGGGAACATTAATAGAATAATTATAGCTTTTTGATTCATAAAGTTTATTTCATTTATTACTATTACTTTCTGGAAGGTCTGTATAGCAGCCAACTCTTTAATTGTCGGCTACTGGCAACAAAAAGCTTAATCTATAAAATATCCTTAAAACCCTTTGCCAGCACCATTTCCATAACGAATATAGGGTTTTATTCGGGTAAGTACATTTTGTATTGTTACTATCCGTACTTTCTGTATTGTTGGAATACGTACATTTTGTATTGTTTCTCGCCGGTGTTGGTGTTCTTCACCAATACCTTCATAAGTACATCC
>CAISCV010000211.1 GCA_903883945.1 uncultured Chitinophagaceae bacterium
AATTCACTGTAAATAGTTGGATTGATAGATGTAATTACACTTGCATCATCCTCTGCATTTAGTAATACCCCACTCTTTTCAAAACTATAAATCAACTCAACATCGTAAATACTACTCAATGCTTTTGCGGTTTCTTGTGCAATGGTGTCTGCATTTGTGTTAAGTAATAAGCCATTTCCATCGTGGGTAATGGGTGCTAATACTACTGCTATGTTCTGCTCCAACAAACTCTTTAACAACCCTGTATTCACGGTATCCACATCACCCACAAATCCATAATCAATGGTACCCCCATCATCCCGGCCCCCGTCCCCTAAAGGGGTGACAGGAGGTCGTTTATGCGCTTTAATGGCGTTTCCATCAGCACCAGTCAACCCTATCGCATTGCACCCGTGGGCTTGCAATTGTGCCACCACATTCTTGTTGATAGCACCCGCATAAACCATGGTAACAATCTTTAGCGTAGCGGCATCAGTAATGCGTCTGCCATCAATCATCTGTTGCTCAATTCCTAAATCAGCAGCTAGTTTAGTTGCCAATTTACCACCTCCATGTACTAATAGTCCTAGCCCCCGTCCCCTAAAGGGGTGTTGTGGAGAAGCTGATCCAAATAGTTCGGCAAAGTCTTTTAGGAAAGTGGCAAGCTTCTCTTCATTGTCAATGATGTTCCCGCCGATTTTTATAACGTATAGTTTTTTCTTGCCACTGCCCCTTTCCCCTAAAGGGGTGTTAAGGAGAGATGAGTTTGTCTCATTGATAATTGATGAAATAGTATTTAATACTTTATCCATTTCTCTATAAACTTCTTCATTTTTAAATCTGATAACTCTTAATCCAAGTTCCCTTAGATGCTTTTCTCTTATTTCATCATTCCTTTTTGCTTCATCAGTATCATGTATCCCTCCATCCAGTTCAATAACCAACTTCAATGAATGGCAATAAAAATCGACTATATAAATGGCAATTGGGTGCTGTCTTCTAAATTTTGCCTTCCATTGATTAATATGAATCTCCTTCCATAATATCTCTTCAGCCAGCGTCATATTATTTCTCAACTCTTCAGCTTTCTGGAATATCAAATTGCTCGCCCCATAATGCATATTGTCTTTCATACTCTTTATTTTAAGCCACCATCCCCTAAAGGAGGAAAAGGGTTGTCAATATTCATTCCTTTACAGAATGTGGGTAGGGCTCTTCGTTTCACCCCTTTAGGGGCGGGGGCTCAATATCTCCGCCAACACTGCTTGAGCCGCCCAAACCCTGTTACCTGCTTCTTGTGTAACAATGCTGTTCGGACTATCCAATATCTCATCACTCAGTTCCACATTTCTTCTCACAGGAAGACAGTGCATCACTTTTGCATTGTTCGTTAATGCCAACTTTTCCTTTGTCAGCATCCAGCGTGGATCGTTGGTATGCATCTTCCCATAATCGTGGTAAGTGCTCCAATTCTTCACATATATATAATCGGCATCAGCCAAAGCCTCATCCTGATTTTGATTGATTGTAGCCCCTTTTGTAAACTTTTCATCCAATGCATATCCTTCTGGATGCGTAATTACAAAGTCCGCCTCACCCCAAGCGTTTATCCATTCGGCAAAACTATTTGCCACACATTGAGGCAAAGGTTTTACGTGAGGAGCCCATGTAAGCACCACTTTTGGACGCTTTTTTGTTAATGGATTAGCCAACAAATCTTCCTGAATGGTGATAATATCCGTGAAAGATTGCAACGGATGTAACGTGGCGCTCTTCAAACTAACCACCGGAACACCGGCATATTTGATAAACTGATTTACATACATTTCACTGTAGTCATCAGTACGATTTTGTAAACCAGGGAAAGTCCTTATCGCCAATATATCAAAATATAGACCCATTATAGGTGCAGCATCTTTAATGTGCTCAACCGTATTTCCACTCATTATCGCGCCTTCTTCAAATTCCAATGCCCAACCTTCCTTGTCCACATTAAAAACAATGGCTTCCATCCCCAAATTCTGCGCTGCCACCTGTGTGCTCAATCTGGTACGCAAGCTCGGATTGAGAAATAAAAGCCCGATACGTTTATTAGCCCCCAATGCCTTATCTATCATCGGATTGGCCTTGTATGCCAATGCCTTTTTAGCCAAATCATTGATAGCCGCACCAATATTGGGCTGCGTAGGCGTTATTAAATCATTAACCGAAATAAATTGTTTCATAATCCAAACCCGCTTCTACGGAATATTTTGATGATAAAATAATTATGTTGTGAACTAAAAGGGTTATAGGTAATAAGTATTAAGTTTAGGATATTAAATGTTAAAACAGTTTGTAGTAATAACATTAATCTCAAGTAACTTAAAACTTACTACTTTCTTGCCAATAATTCAATTGCTCCTTTCAAAGCATTCAAAAACTCATCCGCATGTTCCTTCGTTAAAGCCAATGATGGCAATAAACGGATAACATTTGGCTTTGCTTCACCAGTAAATACCTTGAACTCCGTCAGTAAAGTCTTCTTTAAATCCTTCAATTCTTCTGGCACATCAAAACCAATCATCAAGCCCCTTCCGCGAACATTTTGTATCCCTTCGATGGCTTTCAATTCCTCTGTAATATAAGCCCCTAATTCTTTTGCATGATTAATCAACCCATCTTGTTCAATCACTTCCAACACTGCCATTGCCGCTGCACATGCCAAATGATTGCCTCCGAAAGTAGTGCCAAGCAAACCATATTTAGCCTTGATATGTGGCGCAATCAAGATGCCGCCGATAGGAAACCCATTACCCATACCCTTCGCCATAGAATAAATGTCGGCATTAACGCATGCATAATCGTGGGCAAAAAACTGTCCGCTACGCCCATAACCACACTGCACACTATCAGCTATATAAACCGCATTGTACTTGTCGCACAAGGTTCTTATCAACTGTAAAAAACTAGGATTAGCCGAATTAATCCCACCAACACCTTGGATACCTTCTATAATAACTGAAGAAATCTCATTACCCTGTTTCTCGAAACACTCAGTAAGAGCCGCTTCGTCATTGAATGGAAGGAAAATGACATTTTCAGTTTCATTAACAGGGGCAACGATAGACGGATTATCAGTAACTGCAACCGCCAAAGAAGTACGCCCGTGAAAGGATTTGCTAAAGGCAACCACCTTCTTTTTGCCATTGTGGAAGCTAGCCAACTTCAAGGCATTCTCATTTGCTTCTGCACCGCTATTACACAAAAACAATTGAAAATCTTCCTTACCACTCACCTTTCCAAGCTTTTCAGCCAACTGCGCTTGGATAGGAATGATGATGGAATTGGAATAAAAAGCAATCTTTTCCAACTGCTCCTCAATGCGTTTCACCCAATGTGGATGTGTATGTCCGATACTGATTACAGCGTGACCGCCATACATATCCAAGTACTGCACACCATTTTCATCCCAAACATTGCTTCCAAGCGCTTTGGTGATGGTAATATTGTTGAGGGGATATACGTCGAAAAGTTTCATTTTAGTTATACGTTTTAAGTTATACGTTGTACGTATGCCGTTGTATATTTTGGTTGCACATTAAACGTAAGACGTATAACGTATAACTTAAAACGTACAACTTAGTACGTTGTTTTATTGTAAATTTTGTCCTCTTACCTTTCCAATTAGAGAGATAAGCATTGCTTTTATTTCATTTATGTTATCTGCCAGTCCCACATATTTTTCATTGCCTAAGTAATTTAAGTCTTTGGAAAGCAGTAAGAAGTATTCTGCTTCATTTGAAGACCCAAGTGAGATATTTAGAAAATGTGCTAAATCTTTTTGTGAAAACTTACCACATCCTTCCGCAATATTTGCAGGTATTGATGAAGAAGCTCTTCGCAGTTGATTCGTTAAGCTATATAATTCTTCCTTTGGAAAGATTCTTGTTTCTTGATATACATTCACCGTAAACGTATGCGCCCTTTGCCAAACTTTTAACTCTTTGTAATTCTGCATAATCGTGTTTTTCTGAACGTATAACGTAAAACTTATAACGTACAACTAAAAAGCTGCTCCTTTCAACCTCAACCCCAACGTTTCTTCTAATCCAAAAATTAGATTCATATTCTGAACCGCTTGTCCAGATGCGCCCTTTAATAAGTTGTCTATTGCTGAATGAACAACCACCTTATTGCCCACAATTTCAATATTGATAATACACTTATTGGTGTTTACCACTTGCTTTAAATTGATTGGGTCGAGGGATATTTTAGTAAAAGGTTCATTCTGATAGGCTGATTTAAATACATTCAATATCCTTTCTTTCCCCCAAGTACATTTAAAAGTAGAACTGATGAAGATGCCTCTTGTAAAATCTCCCCTCCAAGGAACGAAGTTTAGGTCTAAGGCTTCAACCCTGTTACCAGTTTCCGCTTGCAATAACGATTGTATGATTTCTGCATTATGCTGATGGGTAAGCGTTTTATAAGGGGAGATATTATTTGATCTCCAACTGAAATGTGTAGTAGCACTCAAGCTTTGTCCGGCGCCTGTGCTACCTGTAATGCCAGTAGTATAAACGTCTTCATTAAGGAAAGCACCTTCTTTAGCAAAAGGTAACAGTCCTAATTGTATGGCCGTAGCAAAGCAACCAGGATTGGCAATGCTGTCCGCTTTCTTTATTAATTCTCTGTTTAGTTCAGGTAATCCATAAACGAAGTTTCTTCCTTTTATATTGGTATCTGCTTGTAAACGGAAGTCGTTTCCTATATCAATTAACTTTACTTCTGGTGCAATCTCATGTTCCAACAAGAACTTCTTTGCCTCTCCATGACCTGCACAAAAGAAGATTACATCCAAATATTCTTTTGTAAGAGGTGGGATGGTTGCCACAAATTGAATATCTGTATCACCAATCAAATCTGCATGAACCTTGCTCAACAGATTGCCGGCATTACTTCCGCTTTGCACAAAAGCTAGTTCTACTTGAGGATGATTAATTAGTAACCTAATCAATTCACCTCCTGTATATCCTGCGCCTCCTATTATTCCTGCTTTTATCATTCTTTTAGTTTTAGGTAATAAGTAATAGGTTGTAAGTATTAGGTATTAAGTAAAATCCATCTTTTCTAGAACTTAATACCTACAACTTATTACAAATTACTTTCCTTCACTTTATTCCAGATAGAAGTCTGGTTGCCGAATATCTTGCTGAAACCACGAACATCTTCTCCAGTAAACCCTGTATTCATTTCGCCATATTTACCAAACTTGGCACTCATTAAATCGTAGTTACTTTCTATCCCTATTATTTGAAAACGGTACGGTAACAATTGTACAAACACATCGCCCGTAACGTTTTGCTGACTATTCGTTAGATAAGCCTCAATATCGCGCATTACTGGATCTAGAATCTGACCTTCATGTAACCAGTTACCATAAAACTGAGCTAACTGATCTTTCCAGTTTAGTTGCCATTTGGTTAAAACATGTTTCTCCAAAGCATGATGCGCTTTAAGGATAACCATTGGTGCAGCAGCTTCAAAGCCAACTCTACCCTTAATGCCTATGATGGTATCACCTACGTGAATATCTCTACCTATGCCATAACCTCCTGCAATAGTTTGTAAGTATTGTATAGCCAGAGAAGGATGACTGAAAACTTGATCGTTTATTGCTTTCAACTCGCCTTTTTCAAAGGTTAGTTTTATTTCTTCTGCTTCATTCTTGGTTACTTGTGTAGGCCAGGCGCTTTCTGGAAGAATCCCCTTACTGTTCAAGGTTTCCTTACCGCCCACACTCGTTCCCCACAAACCTTTATTGATGCTGTACATGCTTTTCTCGAAGTTCATGTCCACATTCTTACTTTTCAGATAAGCAATTTCAGCTTCCCTGCTTAGTTTCAAGTCACGTATAGGGGTAATGATTTCCACTCCCGGAATCATGATATGGAAAATCATATCAAAACGTACCTGGTCATTTCCTGCACCTGTGCTGCCATGCGCAACAGCAGTTGCGTTCAATTTCTTGGCATGTTCTGCAATGTGCAAAGCCTGACTCAAACGTTCGGCACTTACACTTAATGGGTAAGTATTATTCTTTAAAACATTGCCATAAATCAAATACTTGATGATGCTATCATAATAAGTCTCAACCGCATTGATGGTAACGTGCGTTTTTACACCCAATTTATAAGCATGTGCTTCTATATGTTTTAGTTCGTCTTCACTAAAACCACCTGTGTTTACAATGATGCTATGCACATCAAAACCCCTGTCTTCAGTCAGATATTTTACGCAATAAGTAGTATCCAATCCACCACTAAATCCTAATACTAATTGTTTTCTAGATTCACTCATTGTAATTAATTATTTTATTGTCAATTTCAATATTACCAATAGAACTAAGAAGCCAAAGATCGATTTCAACAGATTGCCGCTCTTCTTTTCATCTTTCTTATAGAACCATTTAAGTAATTTACTTTGTTTAATGCTATTAAAGCGTTCATAAATTTCAGAGTGTTCCTTAAAGTTATCCGCTGTTTCCTTTGGTTCGTAATGGTCTTTTGGGTCAAAAAGCATGGCCGTACACATACAGTTCTTCCTTTCTTTGCTCATCAATATGTCGTAGTTCACGCAGCTTTTGCAGCCTGCCCAAAAGTCTTCATCATCAGTAAGTTCGCTATAAGTAACAGGTTCATAGCCAAGGTCACTGTTAATTTTCATCACAGCCAATCCTGTTGTCAATCCAAATATCTTAGCTTCAGGATATTTCTCTCTTGATAGAGCAAAGATGGTTTGTTTAATTGTTTTAGCTACACCGCTCTTTCTAAATTCTGGTGCAACTATCAGTCCGCTATTGGCAACAAACTTGCCATGGCTCCATTCTTCTATGTAGCAAAAGCCCACCCATTGTCCTAATTTGGTCAATGCGATGACGGCCTTTCCTTCCAACATTTTCTGGGCAATATATTCTGGGCTTCTCTTGGCAATTCCGGTTCCCCTTGCCTTAGCAGACGATTCCATTTCGTCTGTAATCCTGATTGCGTAATGTGTATCGAGGTTATTAGCTACACGAACAATAATATCTTGTTGTTCCACTGTATAAATAAGTTATAATATTCGAAATAATTGTTGATTGTGCCAGCATCTAAAACGTAAGATGCTAAATGGTCGGAATATTTCACTGATAGGGGCAACTGGCAAAATGCTCGGCCTATCAGAAACCGGGACGTGGTCGTGGAGAGAAAATAAAAGAAGGCAATACAGTCGTAAACTGTGATGCTTTATTATATGAAGTTGTGTTTTTCAACTGCTCTTTTATTTGATGATTTAATTAAGGCTGCAAAAATATATATAATGTATGGATTACAGCACATTTAATTTAAAAAAGAAAGTTTAAAAAGTTGTGTGTGGTGAGTAGTGAGATCGCTGATTAGGGTAAAAAGGTTTGACGTATGGTTAAGTAGGTTAGAAAACTGCTTGTAGATAATAAGTTATTCACTCTTTGTGAGAGCTAAATGTAATCCTATTTTAATACTTAAAATTTAATGTTAGGGTACCACAAAATGCAAATATCTTAATCTTTAAAAACGTTGTGTCATTTATCCATGCTGGTAGATTGAATGCAGGTTCCATTATTATATTTAATTATTAAACCTTGAATCAAAAGATAGCTTACGCCTGCCATATATTTCACATCACTAATCATTTTACTACTATCTGATTCGAATAGAGAGATTGCCATTTTTATCTCCTAAATACTTATCTGTGTAATGTTTCGAGGTAGTGCAATTCTACCTTGCAACCTTTGCTTAGTTTAATCCATTATCTTAAACATATTAGTAGAGATATCAATCTAATGCAATTAACTTTATTAATGTTACTCAGTTAACGATTAAATAAAAGGGATGCAATCCTGTATATTTTGAACTAGCAAAGTATGTGAAAGCATTTTGCTGTAAAGAGGCATCGTTTGCAACTTTACAGGGTTACTTTGCAGTTTATGTTACTGTTTTATTTGACGAAGTGAAAAACTTATTTTCTCTTTTTTCACTTATCAAACCTCGAAACAACTATTTTCGTTACCTTATAAGTAACCATTGTTTGCTGTTTGAAGCCTTTTCCGAACGTGATGTAGGTCATTAGTAAGAAATTTGGAAATGAAATAAATTAATGTGTCCAACTTACACATTAATTTTATTAGATTTGCTCACTAAATTGTAAAACATTGGCAACGAAAACAGCGGGGGTGACCTTAACAGTAGTAGAAAAGAAGGATGTTACACGTAAAAGTGTAGCCAAGAAAGCAGCCATTAAAGAAGCAACCGTTGCTTCTCCAGTACAAAAAAAGACTACTTCTCCAAAGACATCGACGACCATCGCAGCCCCTGTTGCTGCTGCCATTCCAACTGATTCAAGAGAGATTACATTTAAACTGAGGTTTTCTACCAGGTATGGTCAGCATCTTTGCATTTCTGGAAGTCATTCTTTATTGGGTGATAATGACCTCGAAAAGGCAGTTCCGCTTTCATATATTGACAAGGATTTCTGGGGCGTTGCCATTACAATTAGTAATGCAGCTGCCATCAAAGAAGATATCACCTATAACTATGTATTGAAAAATACAGATGGATCAATCAGCTACGATTGGGGCAACGATAAATCTTTTAACCCGTCACTTCTCGTTGAAGGAAAAACATTAATAATTGATTCATGGAATTATGCAGGTTACTATGAAAATGCCTTTTATTCTGAACCTTTCCAGAATGTACTCCTAAAATCAAACTATACACCTGTTAAGGTGAAAACTTCCAAGAAAGCTACCCATACTTTTCGTGCAAAAGCCCCGCTATTGTCAGCCAGTCAAACGTTATGTGTGATTGGTGCAGGTAAAAAATTAGGTAATTGGGGCGTAGAGGAGGTATTGCTTCTGGCTAGAAAAGAAGACAGTTTTTATTTTGAGGCGAGTATCGATTTAAGCACTGATACTTTCCCGATTGAATACAAATATGGTATCTATGATACGGTTGCAAAGAAGCTGATTCGTTTTGAGGATGGAAGAAATAGAACCTTGCAAGTGTCTGCCCAGTCGGATGTACACACAATTTTGAACGATGGGTTTGCAGTTTTTCCTGCCAATACCTGGAAGGGTACAGGGGTGGCAATACCTGTTTTTAGCTTGAGAAGTAACAACAGTTTTGGTGTAGGTGAGTTTACGGATATCCCCGCTTTGGTGGATTGGTGCAAGCAAACAGGACTAAAACTGGTACAGATTTTACCCATCAACGATACTTCTGCAACGCATACCTGGTTGGATTCTTATCCTTATGCTGCCATTTCTGCTTTTGCATTGCACCCTATTTATCTGAACATAGCGCAATTGGCTAGCGACAAGAAATCTAAAGAGATTATTGCTGAATATGAACAAGAAAGAATAAGGTTGAATGCGTTGGATGCAGTGGATTATGAGGGCGTGATGAACGCAAAGTGGACAATCATCAAACAATTATATGCACTACAGAAGGTAGCGACTTTCAAATCAAAAGATTATCAGGCTTACTTTGAATTGAATAAACATTGGTTGGTTCCTTATGCTTGCTTCTGTTATTTGAGAGATAAAAACGGGACTGCTGAATTTTCTAACTGGTCTTCTCAAAATGCATATAACGAAGCAGAACTAGCTTATCTGTTAGATGAAAAAGGGGAGGCGTATGATAAAATTGCATTACAATATTTCGTTCAGTACAACCTACACCTGCAACTGAAAGCAGCTACGGATTATGCGCATCAGAATGGAATAATTGTAAAAGGGGATATTGCCATTGGTATTTCCAGGGATGGTGCAGATGCCTGGCAACACCCCGAACTGTACCACATGGGGTTGCAAGCGGGTGCCCCTCCAGATGATTTTGCTGTGAAGGGACAAAACTGGGGATTTCCTACTTATAACTGGCAGAAAATGAGGCAAGATGGCTTTGTTTGGTGGAAACAACGTTTCGAACAGATGAGTTATTACTTCGATGCTTTCAGAATCGACCACATTCTGGGCTTCTTCAGAATATGGAGTATCCCAAGACAAGCAGTAGAAGGCATTATGGGCTATTTTGTTCCTTCAATCCCTGTACATGTCAATGAATTAAGAGAGCGCGGCATCTGGTATGACCACGCTCGTTTTACCAAGCCTTTCATCACAGATAATGTATTGTGGGAAAAGTTTGGGTATGATAATGACTATGTAAAGAAGACATTCCTCAATAATAATGGTAATGGTACCTATACTCTAAAAGAGGAAGTGAATACACAGCGTAAGGTTGAGAAGCATCTGGCAAAATGGAATGCAGACAACTTTACCAATAAAATTAAATATGGCTTGTTCGATCTCATCAGCAATGTCATTCTATTTGAGGTTGAAGGAAGCAATGGCGAGCAATTTCATTTTAGGTTTGGCATTGATAGTACCCTTTCCTTCAGATACTTGGATGAACATACCAGAAGACAGTTGGATGAGTTGTATGTAAACTATTTCTTCCGCAGACAAGACAACTTTTGGCGTCAGGAGGCTATGCAGAAATTGCCAGCCCTTAAGCGAGTGACGAATATGCTGGTGTGTGGGGAAGACCTTGGTCTTGTGCCAGATTGTGTGCCAGACGTTATGAAGCAATTGGGTATTCTAAGTTTAGAGATTCAAAGGATGCCTAAGGATAACTCCAAAGTATTCTTCCATCCCAATGATGCACCTTACCTGAGTGTTGTTACGCCCTCTACCCACGATATGAGTACAATACGTGGTTGGTGGGAAGAAGACAAGTCTCGAATTCAACGCTTTTTCAATCATGAATTGGGGCAATGGGGTAATGCACCTTATTACTGCGATGCGTGGATTAATAAAGCAATTGTGCTGCAACATCTGTATTCGCCAGCTATGTGGAGTGTGTTTCAGTTGCAAGACATTTTAGGAATTGATGATAAAATACGCAGACAGAACCCCAATGATGAACGTATTAATGTGCCTGCAAACCCTAAGAACTACTGGCGCTACCGGATGCATATTTCTTTGGAAGACTTAATTCAATCCCACGATTTCAATTCTACCTTTTCTGCTATGATCAAAGAAACCGGCAGAGGATAACCGCGCTCATTACCATCAAAACAGCTGAAATTTTAAGAGAATAAACATAAAACATCAATGTTGTAAACTTCAATTTTACAACATTGATGTTTTACGTTTATAAACCTATATTTTTGCGACCTAATTTTAAATCATTTATATATGCGTTCAATACCTTTTAGGGAGGCATTGCGAGAAGCAATGTCGGAAGAAATGAGAAGAGATGAGAGGGTTTTTTTGATGGGAGAAGAAGTGGCAGAGTATAATGGTGCCTATAAAGTAAGTCAGGGAATGTTGGCCGAATTTGGTGCTAAACGTGTGATAGATACCCCCATTGCTGAGCTTGGTTTTGCTGCAATAGCTGTTGGTGCTGCACAAAATGGTCTACGTCCATTGGTAGAGTTTATGACTTGGAACTTTGCGGTATTACCACTTGATCAGATTTTGAATACGGCTTCCAAAATGCTCGCTATGAGTGGTGGACAGATAGGTTGCCCTATTGTTTTCCGTGGACCAAATGGTAGTGCAGGCCAGTTGGGTGCACAACACTCTACCGCTTTCGATAGCTTGTATGCAAACATTCCTGGTTTGAAAGTGGTATCTCCATCTAATGGGTATGATGCAAAAGGGTTGTTGAAACAATGTATCCGTTATGAAGAAGACCCCATTGTTTTCTTTGAAAGCGAGGTGATGTATGGTGATAAATGTGAAGTTCCTGAAGAAGAATATTACATTCCACTTGGTAAAGCAGATGTAAAGAGAGCGGGAAGAGATGTAACAATCGTTTCTTACAATAAGATGATGAAGGTTGCTTTGGGTGCTGCTGCTGAGTTGGAAAAAGAAGGTGTAAGTGCAGAGGTGATTGACCTTCGCACGATTCGTCCATTGGATTGGGAAACGATTTTGGAGAGCGTTAAGAAAACAAATCGTTTGGTGATTGTAGAAGAACAATGGCCATTTGCTTCTGTAAGTTCAGAGATTACTTACCGCATACAGAAGGAAGGTTTTGATTATCTGGATGCACCTATCCGTCGTATTTGTAGTGCCGATGCACCGATGCACTATGCTGCCAACCTTACTGCTTTGGCTATACCAGATGTAGAAAGAACGGTGAAGCTGGTTAAAGAAGTGATGTACACTAAGAAATAGTTAATAGTTAGTTTTACTCCTGATAAATAAGCCCTTTAAGAATTACTTTCTTAGAGGGCTTATTCTTGTTATTGTGTTTGACTATTGCCATCCTTTTACTTACTTATCTCCTGCATTCAGTATCACTGGAGTCTTACTTCCACCCATTACAATTACCTTACTGTTGGGAGAGGTAACCAACCCTTTCATTACTTGAATTTGTTCGTATTGTAACTGTTTGTCCGTTAAGCCGGAGCTCATAATACGTTGATAGTCTGCAATACCTTGTGCTTCTACACGCTTACGTTCTGCCTCTTGCTTTTCTTTCTGCAAAACATATTCCATCTTCTGGGCATCTTGTTCAGCCTTAATCTTTTCTTCGATAGACGTTTTTACCATTGCGGGTAATGCTATGTTACGCACTAATAGTTGCTCGAGTACCAATCCGCGCGCTTTGAAACTTTCTTCGATACTTTTATAAATCTTTGCCTGAAATTCGTCTCTTCTGGTGCTGTACAAATCGACGGCTGTGAAGTAGACAGCATTGTCTCGTATCTTGGTGCGTGTTATGGGGCGCACAATCTTTTCTTTGTAATCCAAGCCTGTTTCTCTCACAATCTTTGGCGCTTCGGTGGATAGTACTTTATAAAGCACTGTTAAGTCTATCACCACTTCGAGTCCATCTGCAGTTAAGGCTCTGATAGCGTCATCGCCTGCGACATCACCTTCGTTGTGTACAGCACTCATCGTGTAGTTTTGTGTTTTTACATCCATTTTATCTACCTGTATCAGTGGATTCACTACATTTAATCCACTATACAATACATCGTCTTGTACCTTACCAAACAAAGACTTCACCCCAATTTCGCCTGCATCTACTTGTTTGATACATGAGGTAAAGAAGCCTAAGACTATTAATCCTAAGCCTGCAATACGCACTGCCCCTGCAAAATGATTAAACTGCGTATTTGAATTTTTTAAGGAGAAGGCGGCAATGAAGATGATGACGCCCAGAATGATTAATAACATAATTTTATTTTTAGTGCGTAAAGGTAGGGTAGTAGTTGTTAGTTGTTAGTTATTAGTGGTGAGAAGTTAATTGTAAGTGGTGAATACTTTGTTGTTACAAATGCTTGATTTGATGTGTTTTATGAATAAATTAGTAGAGTAGGTCGTTACTATACTTTGTTTTATTGAAGGATTGATGCATTTTATTTGAAGTCTGCCGTCATTTATTTGATATTGCTAGGGTTTATTAGACTTCATATGTGATACATTGTCAGTCGGGTGGGGTTTATTTGATGTTGCCTAGGGTTTATTAGACTTCATGTATGATACATTGTCAGTCGGGTGAGGTTTATTTGATGTTGCCTAGGGTTAATTAGACTTCATGTATGATACATTGTCAGCCGGGTGGGGTTTATTTGATATTTTTGGGGTATTTGGCACAAAACGAAGCAAAATGGGGAGAACTTCACTGAGTGTAGTTTTTTTTTGAGTATATGACTAGGCGTGAGGGGTTGCAGTGGAAATCCTTTTTGCTGTCCTGGGCAAAAGATTGCAACGGAAAACCCGACCCAGAGGGACACGCTACAATAGTTGTTAGTGATTAGTGATTAACGTTTAATGATTAATACAAGAGAGCCCTTGAAGGAAATACTTCAAGGGCTCTCTTGTATTAATGGTACTTGTTTGGCACTCTTATTTCATACTCCATCTGTACTTACTTCGCTACATCTGTGCGGAAGGGGCTGGCTGGTAAACCTTCTTCGTTGTACAAATTGACCTGAGGACATAGTCTCCAACCCAATCGTACAGCTTCTGGTTTATTGATGCCTTCGGCAGAAACAATCACTTTATTATCCTTGATGACTGCTGTTGCAGGAACAAACTTCTTGTCGGAACCCGCAATTGTAAAGTCTTTCAGGTCGCCATCTTTGGCTACCAATCCTTTGCTGGTATGGGTGAAACTTAGCTCTATTGTATTCCCAACCACCTTCATGGATTGATAGATGGGGCCCATAAATTCTATCTTCTCTTTATACACCAACCCTCTCGCTGCCAATGCCAAACGCTCGCCTACCGGTTGTTTGTTGCCCGGGTGTACGTCCAAGGTGTCGTCGGCATCGTTGATGACCGTCATAGTTGTGTTGGGTATTTTTTGGTAAGTGAGCAATTGTGCTTCTCTCAATTCAGGCTGATGTCCCTTCCAACCCGGAATCTGAACAATCATAAAAGGGAAGTCGCCGATACCCCACAAGCTTCTCCAATTGTTGATGAGGGTAGGCAATAGGGTACGGTATTGAATACCCTGACCGCCATTTGCCTCGCCCTGATACCACACCGCGCCCTTGATGGCATAAGGCGCCAAAGGCAAAATCATGGTGTTGTACAAACCACTCGGCCCGCCACGTTCAGCAGGGGTAAGCGGGGCAGCAGGTTTGCGCGGAATTTCCTTGTGGGCATCGACAGCCTTAGCAGAATCGGCACTATACTTAGCCATTGTCTTTTCGATATCCTCTTTGTATTTTGCCAACTTAGCCGGGAACTCAGCAAGGGCTTTGTAGTAATTTTCAAGGATTGGTTTGAGGAGCGGATTGGCCTCGAGAGAATCTTTGCTAATCCAGTTTTGGGCAGCCGTACCGCCGTAAGAAGAATTGATGATACCAATTGGGATCTTGATTTTCTTCTGCAATTCCCTCGCAAACAGATAAGCCACAGCCGAGAAATCTTTTACAGTAGTAGTATCGCAAACATACCATTTGCCATTAGCATCAGCGACAGGCGCAGGGATATCCTCACTCTTTTTGAGCGGGACTTTATACTGGTGAATCATGGAATAGTTAGCCGCATCAGCGATAATTTCACTCACTTTTGGATAGTTACCAATAGCTCTGATGGAGCGAACGGGAAAGCCCATATTGCTTTGACCGCTACACAGGAATACATCCCCCACCAAGATATTCTTGATTGTAATGGTTTTGCTACCAGAGATAGTCATGGTGAAAGGACCACCTTCTTTTAATGGATTCAACTTAGCCATCCACTTGCCATTGGTAGCTGTAGCACTCACTTTTTGGCCTGCGAACTCCAGGGTAACACTTTCGCCATCGTTGGCAGTTCCCCAAACAGGCACAGTAACGCCCCGTTGCAAAATCATGTTATCGGTAAAAAGACTGTTGGGTTTTAACTGAGCAAAACCGCTTGCACAAAGCAAGAAAGAGAAAAGAATGATGACTGAATGTTTCATATTTACTATTTATTAAAGCGTTTATTTACTAATGAAAAAGTGTTTAACGTATAACCTAAAACTTATTACTTACTACTTTAAGGGCAATTCCCAAGTATCTGTTCTAAATACT
>CAISCV010000212.1 GCA_903883945.1 uncultured Chitinophagaceae bacterium
CTTCAATGCAAAGGCTGCCCAATACAATCAACCCTCGTTTATAAAGGATGACCCCATCTCTATTCCCCATCGGTTTACCACTAAACAAGACATCGAGATAGCTGGGCTATTTGCGGCGATACTTGCTTGGGGAACACGCACCGGCATCATCAATTCGTGCAATAGATTAATGAACTTTATGGGTAATAAACCCTACGAGTTTATAATGAATATGCAGGATGATAACCCCGAAGCCTTGCTGCCTATGATGAATTTTGTACACCGTACCTTTAATAGTACCGACCTTTTCTATCTGTTAGATTTTCTTAAATACCACTACTGTACCTTAGGTGAACAGTCTTTGGAATCTGCTTTTACTAGAGGTGTACTTGCTACAGATACCGACATGGAGCATGCTTTAAATGGGTTTCATAACTATGTTTTCTCTGGTAAGATACACGAAGACTATCCGCAACGAACCAAGAAACATATTGCTGCGCCATTCAAGAAGTCTGCTTGTAAAAGATTGAATATGTATTTGCGCTGGATGGTACGCAGTGATGATAATGGGGTGGACTTTGGTATCTGGAAAACCATTAAGCCCAATCAGTTAGTATGCCCGATAGATGTGCATGTGGCAAGGGTAGCTAAGCGTTTTAATTTATTGGATAGAAAGCAAAATGATTGGCTGTCTGCCATTGAACTCACCAACTATTTAAAGCAATTAGATGCCAACGACCCTGTTAAATACGATTATGCTTTGTTTGGTTTGGGCGTAATAGAAAAGTTTTAAATAGCTGCTATGGATAATCTACTTCTTGTAAAAGAAACCCTCGAAAAGGAAACGGGTATGGAGTTGCAAACGATACCTACTATAGATGGGTTGCAGTCGGCATTGGCAACTTACATCAATAACCTCATACTAAACGACTTTGAGAAATTAGTTTTTCTCTTATACAGAATAGATATCAATGAGAAGCTCATCAAACAACTATTACAAGAAGCAACTACCACTCCGGCAGGAGAAACGATTGCCCAAATAATCATTGAGCGGCAGTTGCAAAAGATAATTTCAAGGAAAAACAATACACCACCTGCAGATGCCAGTTGTGAGGAAGAAAAGTGGTGAGTAAAAAACATATTTAGTCACACAATATTCATATCGCCACTCAATAGTAATAGGCTACCTTATCTTCGCCCCATGCAGGATTATTTACAAGGATTGAACGAACCACAACGCGAAGCAGTAACCCATATCAACGGCCCATTGATGATTGTAGCAGGTGCCGGAAGTGGTAAAACCAAGGTACTCACCACACGTATTGCGCACCTGATGGCACAAGGAGTAGATGCCTTCAACATACTCGCTCTTACGTTTACCAACAAGGCTGCTGCCGAAATGAAAGAGCGTATAGAAAAGATATTAAATAACCACGAAGCCCGTAATCTATACATCGGTACTTTCCATAGTGTATTTGCAAGGATTCTCCGTGCAGAAGCCCATCGCATTGGTTACCCAAATTCTTTTACTATTTATGATACCGACGATAGCCGTAGTGTTATAAAAACCGTTATCAACGAACTGAACTTAGATGATAAACAATACAAACCAAACATTGTAGGCAACCGTATTTCCTCTGCCAAAAATGCTTTGATAGGCCCTGGTGAATACGCCATTGATGGATACTTGCAGCAAGAAGACATCCGTGCGAATAGACCGGCTATTGCTAAGATTTATGCGGCCTATTGTGCCCGTTGCTTTAAGAATGGCGCCATGGACTTTGATGATTTATTGTTGAAGATGTACGAAATGCTGAACACACAACCCGATGCCCTCAGCAAATACCAACGCAAGTTTAAATACATCATGATAGATGAGTATCAAGATACCAATGCCGTGCAGTATCAGATTTCTAAGTTGTTGGGAGCGATGAATGAAAATATTTGTGTAGTGGGAGATGATGCACAGAGTATCTATAGTTTCCGTGGTGCAACTATTGAAAATATCTTACAGTTTCAAAAGGATTATGACGATGTGAAAGTGGTAAAGCTAGAGCAAAACTATCGTAGTACCCAAAGCATCTTAAAGGTTGCCAACGAAATAATTGGCAATAACAAAGGGCAGATACCCAAGCAATTGTGGACGGATAATAAAATTGGCGAGAAGATTAAAGTGGTACGCACTATGACCGATAATGATGAAGGTAAGTTTGTTTCGGATGCCATTCAGGAACAAAAACTGCGCAATCATTATATGAACAGCGACTTTGCCATTCTTTACCGCACCAATGCACAAAGCCGTGCGTATGAAGAAAGCCTGAGGCGTATGGGCATTACTTATCGTATTTATGGCGGCACGAGTTTCTATCAACGCAAAGAGGTAAAGGATATGCTAGCCTACCTGCGGATTGTGGTCAACCAACGCGATGAGGAAGCGCTAAAACGTATCATCAATTATCCGGCACGGGGCATTGGTAAAACAAGTATCGAGAAGTTGGCCATTGTAGCTAGCGAACAGAATATTACCCTATTCGAGACGGTGCAACGCGCAGGGGAAATTGGTTTTAAAGGCGGCACACTAGAATCGTTACAGAATTTCGTAACGATGATTAAGTATTTCCAGACTTTGTTAAATGATAAGAATGCTTATGATGTGGCAGTGTTAGTGGGTAAGCATACCAACTTAGTAAAGGAGTTATTTGCTGATAAAACCACTGAAGGTCTTGCCCGTTACGAAAATGTGCAGGAATTATTGAACTCTATAAAGAACTGGACAGAAATGCCCGACAATGAGGATGGCGAGGTGATGGAGAAATCGTTGGGGGCTTTCTTACAACAGGTTACTTTGTTTACCGATGCCGATGATGACAAAGAAAATGCAGATGTAGTAAAACTAATGACTATCCACGCTGCCAAAGGACTGGAGTTTGCTTGTGTGTTTGTGGGTGGTATCGAAGAGAATCTGTTTCCCAATGCCATGAGCGTAAACACCCGTGAAGAACTAGAGGAAGAAAGGCGTTTGTTTTATGTGGCCGTTACGAGGGCTAAAGATAAATTGTGGCTCACCTACTCCAATTCCCGTTATCGTTTTGGGCAATTGGTGCAGAATGATCCTAGTCGGTTTCTAGATGAAATGCCCGAGCAGTTTCTCGATCGTACCAATTCTGGTGGCGGTATGCGTAATCAGGGCGGAACAAGCACCGGTAATCCTTTCGAGCGGATGCACAAAGGAATGGGGTCGCCCAATGCAGGCAATGGCAACCCCGGTGGACCTAAACCCAAGCCGAGTTATATGCCTGCGCAACCTGTTGCACCCAAAGTAAAAGAGCATATACCAAGTGAAAACTTCGAAGCAAGTGATACGAGCAATTTACAAGCTGGTCAGAAAGTAGAACACCAGAAGTTTGGGTTTGGGATTGTACTAAAAGTAGAAGGCTCGGGACATAATCCCATTGCGAATATCGATTTCAAACAGAATGGGGAGAAGAAGATAATGCTGAACTATGCCAAGCTGAGGATTGTAGAGTAAAAGAAATGAATGAAAGAAGAACGAAGAAAAGCTAGGGATTGGGCAAAAGAAAACATTCCAGACTATGGAAAGAAAATTATTATAAACAATCACCCTGTTTTAATATTAGCTTATTACAGGAGCGATATAAAATCGATAACAGGAAAATCACATGAGGATGCTATTGAATTATTCAAGCAAATTCCTAATCTGCCTGAAATCTTAAAGACTTCGGTGTATATTGGAAGTTCTCCTGACTATGGCTCACATAATGAAGTTAATTTTTGGCATTATTATATATTTTTACTGAATGAAAAGCCTAGTTACTTTAATATAATGGAAACGAAAAAGGGGGAGTTCAGAATAAACTCTGTCAGTGATAAAAAGGGCTTTGATAGAGGTAAAATAAAAAACAAGGTTTAAAGATGCGGTGAAGTGGTTCTGCAAACCACTGCGTCTTATTCTCTAAAACCTTGTAATGCAAATATATACCTAAAACAACAGTTTTTTATTAAATATATTATGGCAATAAAAAATCTTACACTCGATGTTGAAGGTCTCAATGAGGACTTCTTTAGGGGTACACGATTGTTGGCCATCACTGCCCCCATCAAAAAACATTTGTTTTGTTGGCAGTTGAATAATCTTTTTGGACTAAACTTTAAGCTGTGTAGTGAAAAGGAAATTCCCATCAACAAAAAAAACAGAAACTACTTTTTCTCGATTTATCATTCTATCGACACAAATAATCCTTCGCTGGAGTACATTCTTTACCATACCCAATATGATGGCGAATATTTGCTACCCGAGTTTAAGCATACTGATTTCTTGTGGTTGATTCGGGGCGATATTATGGAAGAAGAACAATTGAACTGGATTAAACAGGGCATCAAAACAATAAACGGGGTACAGTTGGTGGCCGAATTAACGCCCGAGCAAATAAAAAGTAAAGGGAATCTGGTGTTTGATGTGTGAAGCAAGTTATAAGTTTTAAGTATTAGGTTATACGTTAGCAAAAATCATTGAATCAGTCAAAACATTCAATCATGGCAGAGAAGGAAAAATTGAGGATTGATAAATATTTGTGGTCAATAAGGCTTTTCAAAACGAGAAGTCTGGCTTCGGATGCTTGTGAGAAAGGCAAGATAAAACTAAATGGCGGTGCAGTAAAAGCTTCTAAGACAGTAAATGTGGGGGATGAATATGAGGTGAAGACCGAAGCTAGAAAATGGATAATAAAAGTAACTGGATTATTACATAACCGGGTTGCCTACGCCGAATCGCTCAATTTTTACCTAGATCTTACCCCTGCTGAAGAGTTGGATATCACCAAGTTTCAGCCTTCTTCCTTTCATACAGGCAAACGTTTGAGTAAGGTAGGCCGCCCTACCAAAAGGGAACGTAGAGATTTGGATGGGTTTATGGAGTAGTGGTTAGTTGTTAGTGATTAGTGGATAGTGTGGGTTGTTTTAGGTTATAAAAAGAGGAAATTAACACATTCGATTTGTCCCGATTTCTTTGCGGGACATACGGATTTCCTTGCGGGACGTACGGGAATGCCTAAGGGACGTACCGCAAAGACTTCCGGACGTACGGAAACCATATTGGGACATCCCGCTTTCTCTGGCGGACGTACGCTTTTGTTTGGCGGACATACGGAAATGGTTCAGGGACAACCGTAAAGTAGCTAGGAAATTCAATTTATCAATAAGAACTGCTACTTTGCAACCATTAATCAAACAAAAAAATATAAAAATGAAGAAGATTGTTTTGATGATGATGGTTTTGTTGGTTTTGGGAAGTTTGCAGGCGCAGCAATCAAACGGCGACACAAGTAAAATGACCAAGCCTGAAGGAGAACGTATTTATACATCTGTTCAAATAGAGGCTGAATTTCCTGGAGGACCTAATGCATGGTCACAATATTTACGTTCTAACCTAAAATCATCACTCGGAAGGAAATATATAAACATTCCAAAGGGAGAGTCTAGTGCTAAAGCAACGGTTATAGTTTCCTTTGATGTAAATAAATATGGCAAAATTGATAGTGTAATGGCTGACAGTCTGGCTATTGTAACAATTCACCCAAAAATAGTTGAAGAAGCATTACGGGTAATTAGAGAAAGTCCCCAATGGAAACCCGCCTGGCAAAATGGAAAGAATGTGCGTTACAAGGCTCGACAGATGATAACTTTTGTAGCTAATAAAACATCATTTTTTTAATTAACCCCTCCCATGCAAATAGACATTATCACCGTTGCACCCGAGTTATTGGATAGTCCCTTTAGTCATAGTATCATGAAGCGGGCGCAGGACAAAGGCCTGCTTTCCGTGCGTTGCCATAACCTTAGGGAGTGGGCCATCAACAAACATGGGCAGGTAGACGATTACCAATATGGGGGTGGTGCCGGTATGGTGATGATGTGCGAGCCTTTGGCAAATGCCATTGAACACCTGCAAAAAACCACTACTTACGATGATATTATTTATATGACCCCCGATGGCGAAACCTTCAACCAAGGCATGGCCAACTACCTATCTATGA
>CAISCV010000213.1 GCA_903883945.1 uncultured Chitinophagaceae bacterium
CGACCTTTCTCTGCAAACTCTAATAATTCTCTGTTTGTTGCAGCAATTACACGAACTTCCGTTTTTTGTACTTTAGATGAACCTACTCTAATAAATTCTCCTGTTTCCAATACCCTCAACAATCTCGCCTGGGTACCTAGCGGCATTTCACCAATCTCATCTAAAAAGATAGTACCTCCATTTACCGTTTCGAAGTAACCTTTCCTTCCCTCAACGGCGCCCGTAAATGCCCCCTTTTCGTGTCCAAACAACTCACTGTCAATGGTTCCTTCGGGTATTGCACCACAGTTTAATGCAATGAAAGGATTATGTTTCCGGGAAGAAGAGGCGTGTATTATCTGAGAAATTACTTCTTTACCAACCCCGCTTTCTCCCACTATCAATACGGTCAGATCTGTAGCTGCCACTTGCACGGCCGTAGTCAACGCAAAATTCAAAGCAGGAGCATTACCAATGATCCCAAACCTGTTTTTTATACTTTGTAAGTCCATTTTTTATTATTTTGACTTGTTCTATCCAACTATTTCACCTATCAGTGTTGCCCTAGTACATTCCTTTACTTTCACTAGTACATAGTCTCCTTTTTTGTAATTAAAATTGCCTTTAGGGAATACCACCGATTTGTTGTGTTCACTTCTTCCCGTAAAATCCAATTCACTCTTCTTGCTATCTCCTTCAATTAATATTTTAAAGGTTTTTCCAATGTCCTTCAAATTACCCGCAGTTGATAGTTTACCCTGCATATCTACTACCTCTTGTAACCTTCTTTTCTTTACATCTAAGGGGATATCATCTTCAAACCGTTTTGCTGCAAGTGTACCCGGTCTTTCGCTATAATAATACATGTAGCTCATGTCGTATCCACAATATTCCATCACTTCAAGCGTCTCTTGATGGTCTTCTTCTGTTTCGGTACAAAAACCTGTGATAATATCGGCTGTTATCGTACAATTGGGAAGTATCTCTTTTATTCTGTCCACTTTAGTGGTATACCACCCTTTAGAATAGGTACGGTTCATGAGTTGTAGCAATCTGGTACTACCACTTTGCAAGGGCAGGTGAATGTGATTACACACATTGTCATACTTTGCCATTACAAACAATACGTCATCTGTAATGTCTTTAGGATGTGAAGTACTGAATCGGATTCTCAATGCAGGATGTATTAAGGCAACTTGTTCTAATAATTGTGCAAAGGTTATTTGCTGGTCTTTCTTTTCGTCATACCAGTAATAACTGTCCACGTTTTGTCCTAGCAGTGTTATTTCCTTATAGCCATTATTAAATAATTCAGTTGATTCAGCGATTATCGAATAAGCATCTCTACTTCTTTCTCTTCCTCTAGTGAAGGGTACTACACAAAAGCTGCACATATTGTTACAGCCCCGCATGATAGATACAAAGGCACAAACTCCATTACTGTCCAAACGAATAGGGGAGATGTCTGCGTATGTTTCCTCTCGGCTTAACAATACATTCACCGCTTTTTGACCGGTCTCTGCTTGTGCTATCAAAGAAGGGAGACTTCGATAACTATCCGGCCCTATAACCATGTCTACAAGTTTCTCTTCTTCTAGCAACTTTGTTTTCAATCGCTCTGCCATACAGCCTAGTACCCCTACCAATATCCTTTTGTTGGCTTCTTTTAGCTTCCTGAATTCGGTCAATCGTTTGCGCACGGTTGCTTCGGCCTTTTCTCTGATGGAGCAAGTATTTACAAATATCAGCTCCGCCTCCTCTAAATTTCTAGTAGCACCATAGCCGTTACTATTAAGAATAGAAGCAATAATTTCGGTATCGCTAAAATTCATCGCACATCCGTAACTTTCTATGTAGAAGTATTTTTTGTAAGCAATGTTGCTATCACTTACAGGGGCGTAAGCCTCACCTTGCCTTACTTCGTCGTGTAGTTTATTTTCTATCTCTAGTAACTGAATCAACTCGAAAATATTTAAGTCTGCGAAAATACAACATTTATGTCACTTTGGCAGCAGTCTACTTTCATATTAACGTTCCTGTTATTTTTGCTCAAACTATATTATCAATGAAGAAATGCAGCTTACTATCATTTTGCCTACTGATATTTATCTTATTTGGTTTAAAAGTAACAGGGCAGGAAATTCCAATCAAACCAATTATTATCGAAACCGCCAAGACAATCAAAAAAGAAGCGGATACCTCTAAATGGAATTGGAAGCGGTGTGGGCTCTTAAACTTTTCTCTTGCACAAGGTTCATTAAGCAATTGGGCGGCAGGGGGTGATAATTTCTCGTTGGCTGTCAGTTCGTATTTTAACTATTTTATTTTTTATCAGAAAGACAGAATCTCCTGGGACAACAATCTGGATGTAAACCTCGGCTACGTACAAACGACTAGTTTGGGTAGCCGAAAGAACGATGATCGGTATGATTTCACCAGCAAATACGAATATAAAATGGATTCAACCGGTAAATGGTATCTCTCTACCCTTGCCGATTTTCGTTCGCAGTTTTTTGATGGGTTCACGTACAGCAATAACATCGGTACCTTCTCCTCTACTTTTCTGTCCCCTGCCTATGCATTGCTGTCGTTGGGGTTCGATTATAAGCCCGACCATAAACTCTCTGTGTTTATATCACCACTTACTTCCAGATTGGTGATAGTGGCAAACAAAGCTTTATCAAATAAGGGTGCTTATGGAGTTGATACAGGCAAGACGGTGAAATCTGAGTTAGGTTCTTTTGTGACGATTAACTATAAAAACGATATTGATAAAAGTATTACCTACAAGGGTAGGCTAGATTTGTTTTCCAACTACCTAGATCATCCACAGAATGTAAATGTCTTCATGACCAACCAATTTTCTTTCAAAATCAAC
>CAISCV010000214.1 GCA_903883945.1 uncultured Chitinophagaceae bacterium
CAACAGTCCTGTTACCTATACCGGTTCTGCACAAGCGGCGGTAGTAGTAGGTACAGGTGGCGGTACAGTGAGCAATATCAAATACAATGGTTCAGCTACTGTTCCAACAGCAGCAGGATCTTATACGGTTGTAGCAGACATCGCTGCCTCTGCAAATTATAATGCAGGTACCGGCTTGGCAGCAGGAACGTTTGTAATCAGCGCAGCCACACCTACCATTACAGTTAACGTAGGTACTTATACCTATATAGGAACTGCACAGGGACCTACGGCTGTAACAGGCAATATAGGTGGTGGAGCAGTTACTTGGAGTTATGTAGGTACCGGAGGAACAAGTTACTCCGCAAGTTCAACCCTTCCAACAAATGCAGGAACCTATACGGCAACAGCAAGTGTTGCATCTACAGCCAATTACGGTGCTGTTGTTTCATCTGCAACAGCTTTCACTATTGGCAAGGCAGTATTAAACATCACAGCAGGCGCACAAAGTGTAGCTTATGGTACTTTAGCAGCAACTGTTACCGGAGCAGGAAGCTATACACCTACTGGTTTTGTAAATAGCGAAACTTCGGCTGTTATAAGCGGAACGGTATCTTATACTACTACTTATACCGCTACGACAGCAGCAGGTACTGCGAGTGTGACTATTACACCGGTTACATCTTCGTTAATAGCAGCTAATTATAGTTTCTCAGCAGTAGTCGGAACTATTACCATCACACAAGCTACGCCAACCATTACAGTTAACGTAGGTACTTATACCTATACAGGAACTGCACAGGGTCCTACGGCTGTAACAGGTAATACAGGCGGTGGAACTGTTACCTGGAGTTATGTGGGTGTGGGCGGAACTACTTTTGGACCAAGTTTTACATTGCCAACGAATGCAGGAAATTATACTGCCACTGCTACTGTTGCAGCAAATGGTAACTATGGTGTGGCTGTTTCATCAGCTACTGCCTTTTCGATTGGTAAGGCAGTACTAACCATAACTGCAAATGCACAGAGCGTTCCATATACAACGTCGGTAACTACAGTTACGGGAGCAGGAAGCTATACACCTACCGGTTTTGTAAATAGTGAAACTTCGGCTGTTATCAGTGGTACTGTTAGCTACACTACCAATTATACGGCATTAACACCTGCTAATGCTTCTGGTATAACAATTACACCAGATGTAACATTACTTTCTGATGGCAATTATAGTTTTGTGTCGGCTTCTGGAATTATAACAGTTACAGGAACCCCTGGAATTTGGACTGGTGTTACTAGTACCGACTATAGTACAGGCTCTAACTGGTCTGATGGTAATGTGCCAAGTAGTTCTGATGATATCACCATTCCTTCTGCGCCAACCAATCAGCCTGTATTAAGTGTAAGTAAATCTGTGGGTAGTATCAATTTACTAGGAACACTTTCATTAAATGGTCATTCATTTACAGTAAGTGGTAATGTATCTGGTTCTGGGTACTTATTAGGTAGTACAACTTCTAGTTTGACCGTTGGAGGAGGAACAATTTATTTTGATCCTAGTTATAATAGTCTAAAAGACCTTACAATCACAGGGTCTACTACATTGGGTAATGCCCTCAATATAAGGGGTGTGTTTACGCCAACTTCAGGTACATTTACTACGGGTGGTTATCTAACCCTTAAGTCTACAACCGAAACTACAACTGCTGTAGTAGGGGTTGTTGGTGGTACTGTATCTGGGAATGTAACAGTTGAAAGATATATAACGAATGGGCTTAGAACATTCAGAGATTTATGTCCTGAGGTGGCAGGCGCAGGTTGTGTATTTAACAACTGGCAAGAAGCAGGAGTAAATACGAATGGTTATGGCGTATTTATTACAGGTATATCTGGGTATGTACCTAATGTTAATCCAGCAACAGGTTTCGATGTTAGTCCTACAGGTGCGGGTAGTATGCAAACTTATAATGCTGGTGTTTGGGCATATCCAACAAGTACTAAGGGGCTAGCACTAAATCCGTACAGAGGTTATAGGTTATTAATACGTGGTGATAGGGCTGGTAGCTTGTTTACAACTCCTCAGCCTACAACCATGTGGAGTGCTGCTACTTTAAGATCTATAGGTAGCTTGGTTACTGGTACGGTTACCTATACCACTAGTGGCACTAACAATGGAAGTAGTGATTCTAGCTATGGCCTTACAAGCGGTTCAACGGCTTACAGCTTCCTAGGTAATCCATATCCATGCCCAATCGATTGGGTTACAGTTTCTAAAAAGAATCTTTCACCAAGTTACTCTTACTTAGATCCTACTTTTAACACTACGCTTCCAAGCGGGGTTACTGCAAGTGTTTATGTAACGTATAATGCTGATTTGCATTCTAAAAACAATATATCTTCTAAGATAAATCAATACATCCAGCCTGGACAGGCATTCTGGGTTCAGAATGATGGTAGTGGTTCATCTCCTGAATTGGTCATTCATGAAAGTGATAAGGTGTTACCTTCTGTTGCTGCTGAGACCGACATATTTGGTTCTTCTACGCTCAATAGGTTATCTATTGGGTTATTTAAAAAAGGAGCTAATATTGATGGAACTGTAGTTGTTTTTAGAAGTGATTTAAGTAACCAGTTGAGTGGTTCGGATAGCCGTAAATTTACAAATGGTGGGGAGAACATCAGTATATTTAATAGTGGGAAAAATCTGAGTATAAAAGGTACAAGTTTACCTACAGAAGCAGATACGTTACAACTTCATTTATATAATATGATTGCGTCTACCAACTATCAATTACAAATTGATGCAAGTATTTTCAATGGGAATGGAGTTACGCCATATATATATGATGCATTCTTGAATCAACGTATTATGTTAGATTCTGCAGTTAAAACGATTAACTTCACAACTACCTCCGATACAGCGAGTTACAATAAGCGATTCACAGTAGGCTTTATTTCTACTACCTTGCCTGTTAATAGCATTGTTGCAAGTGCTAGTATCAGTAATAAGATAGCTACTATTAACTGGAATACTGTGGGTGAGAAAGGAGAGGCTTACTTTGAAGTTGAAAAGTCTAATGATGGCAAAACCTTTACTTCAATTGGAAAGCTAACTGCTAAAAATACGCCATCAGCCAGCTATGCTGCAACCGATAAAAATGTTACAGTCAATGTAAGCTATTATCGCATCAAAGCTGTAAGCAATATCGGTTCTATCAGCTATAGTAATGTTGTAAGAGCAAGTATGTTCGAAGCAGGTTCCACAGTAAAAGTGTATCCAAATCCTGTAAGGGGAACTGTATTTGCTTTGCAATTAGGTGGCCTTCAGTCTGGAAAGTATACGGTAGATTTATATGACGTACTAGGGAATAAGATTTATTCTAAAGATTTTTATAATGGTACGGCTGAAGTAGTGTCTATAAATATGGGCAAACATTTAGCAAATGGGAAATATACGGTGAAAGTGACAGGAGAGGGGCAAACCCATCAAACGTTGATGACCGTAGCAGAGTAAACGACATATAATTGATAAAAATAGTATAATATAATTAAAATAAATAGCATGAAAAAAGGGCTTTTAACAATTGGATTCGCATTGGCAATTTCTGTTTTTGCAGTAGCACAGGATGGTCCAGGTGGGCTAGGTACGGGTACAGGTGATGCGGGTAATGGGGATGGTTCCAACGGTGTAAATGACGTTGGCACTGGCGCTGGTGGTACTGGTACTACTGGTGGTGTTCAGGGTACAGAAGCGCCTGTAGATGGTGGTATTGCCATACTTTTTGCAATTGGTGCTGTTTATACTGGTGTAAAGTTGTCCAAAAGGAAAGGCATATATTCTGTTAACTAGGTACAAGTATTAAATAGGAGTTTACAAAATAGGCTGCTATCAATAAAATATTGATGGCAGCCTATTATTTTAAGATCAATCCCTTTAACTATTCTGGGTAAACTTCTCTTTTAGACTATTAGTCCTTTACTTCTTCGAAGTCTATATACTCTTCATTAATATTTGTTGTGCTCGATTTAGCACTGGTGGTGGGTTGTTTATGCTGCTGTGCCTGGTTATATTGTTGTTGTTGCTGATCTTGCATTTGAGAAACGGTTGTTTTCATTTTGCTTACAGTTTTAGTGATTGGAATAACCAATTCAAAAACGAAGCGATATAGTAAATAGATGACCAAGCACCAAAATAAATCTGTAAGCATAAGCAGGCAAAGGTAATATGTAAGATTATTAAATGATTAATTTTTGCAACGGCTTAACGTTTACTTAAATCAACCATCCCAATAAGATACAACCCAGCACAATAAATGGGGGGGGGATTTTTGAATATTGTAAAACCAAAAAGGTCACTATAATTATTCCTGCATCGGCACCGACCAACCAATTTTCTGATTTGGAATTTATGTTTAAAATGTCATTAACTAAGAACAAGGTTGCACCCGACAGTAATCCTACCACTGCTGCATTGATGCCTTCTAGTGAACGATAAATGACAGCATATTTTTTTAAATTATGCCAAACGGGAAAGAAAAAAAGTACCAGAAGTAGGCTAGGCAAGAATATGCCTAGGCTTCCTAATAAACAACCCAATAACTGAGTGGCTACTGTATTATCTCCTCGTAATACCATTCCTCCTGTAAAAGAGCCTATGGCAAAAACAGGTCCCGGAATAGCCCTTACAATTCCCGATCCTGTCAGGAAATCGGGTTTGTTCATCTTCAGTACATCGCGGTGGGTAGCAATAATGTGGGTTGTAGTAGGACGCACTACATATTGTTCATACATCATTGGTATCAATACATCTCCACCACCAAAAACAAGGCTTCCAAACCGGTAACTACTTTCAAATACATTGAATGCTTTGTGGTTTTTCCAGTTGTTTCTAGTGGCTGTTTCAGACAAATAACCTGCTATGCCAAAAAGGGCAAGGAAAATGAGCATATTGCCCCACTTTATTTGCTTGGAGGGCACTCCCTTCTGGGGTATACGTTTACTACTGAAATTGGTTACGATTCCTGCAGCAATAATCAGCGCAGGAAACACCCAAGGGGTCTTGAAAAAAAGGAAAGTAAGTGCCATTGCAGCCACAAGTATTACCCGAGTGATGGTATTATACACCGCTATTTTATAGATCCTGAATGCCGCAAAAGCAATAAACCCAATTGCCATTGGTTGTAGAAAGTGGAATAGGTTAACGGTAATTGCCCTGTCATCAAAATAGTCCAACAAAAATGAAAGTCCGCCCATGATGATGCAAGCGGGCATAATCCAGATAAACAAGGTAAGAATTGCGAGGGGGATACCTCCTCTTTTATATCCAATGAGGGTAAGTACTTGTGTAGATGATGCACCTGGTAGCATATTGCAGAAGCTTACAAAGTCCATGAGTTCTGCTTCGGTAACGTCGTGCCTTTCATTTGCAAAAGTTCTCAACATTACACCATAATGTGCGGGCCCACCATAGGCAGTGAGGCTGTGAAGCAACACAGCTCGCAAAAAAGGTATGTGACGAAGTAGCTTCATGGAAAATGTTTATCGGCAAATGCTATATGAAGGCATCATTATCAGTACAAAAATAATTGTAGTTCCCTTGAAGGGAGCAAGAAAGGTAAGGCAATATTCTTATTCTGCAGATGTATGTTCTTTTCACTTGATAATTTTCGGCGAAATAAGCTTTGCATTAAGTGAAAACCTTGTTTTATTTTTTCGGCTGCAATGTATTTTTTGAAGAAAGTTGAAACGAACGAATTAAATGTTATTTGCTCATTTCTTAATTTGTGTTTCTTTTTGTTTTTGCGCCTTTATGGCAAAATTATGTGCTTATTGCAGCAAATCATTTTGCTCATTTGATTACCCTCAATTTGGCATAAAATTATTTTTTTAATAGAAAGATGCTCATGGGTATGACTAACCATTTGATAGAGTCTTTCTTAATTTGAATCTACAAGTGAAAGAGTAAGGTATATTCTTTTTTCTCCGCCTTTTCTGAAATTCCGTGGCAATTTATAGCCCAATAGATAAAAAAACAAGCAAGGAAGGCACAGAGAATAAAGAAATAAGCTAAAGGAGCGACTTTTAAGGTGAAAATGATTGTAATAAACACCTATTAAAGGGGAATACCTTGCAAAGTATGACGCAAACCTTGCAAAGTATTGAGCTTAGATTAGAAAAAATGAACGATTACTTTTAGTCCTTTACAAAAATTTTAGTTTCTACCAAGTCCCTCACCTGTACTTTAAGTGTATAGACTCCTTTTGCTAGTTTAGCTACCTGTTGGGTGGGTACGGCATTATTGCCTTCTTGTAGCTGCACCTGCTGCCTCAAGCAAGTTTGTCCCAACGTATTATGAATAGTTACAGTTGCCACATCGGTAGCAGTACTCTGTATGGATATTGCCATAGAACTATTGGCAGGATTTGGATAGACTGACAATTGAGTGATTGCTTTGATGGGACGTATCGTTTCTATATGACTGTAAAAGAAACCACCCGATTGCAGAACTTCTTTTATGCGGTAATAAACCAGGCTTTTACCGCTAAAATCTGCATCCAGGTAATTAGTAACACCCTTGTTGCCATCAATTGTTTGGATCGTTGTAAACACGACACCATCTGTACTTCTTTCTATTTCATAGGCAGTAACAGGCCCCTTATTATCCTTTAACCATTGTAAATAGGGCTTATTATTTTGCAACGAAACTTTAAAATAAGTAAAACCAAGGGGCAGGGGCGCAGGTATATTAATTTCTAGCTGTAGATATACAGGCAGGTGCTCGCTCATCTGGTACAACGAATTGAGCACATTGGCAGGAACCGAAGTATTGGTAGGGGCGTCATTAATACCAATGCCCGTATGCAAACCGTCTTGACCAACTACTTCAAAGGTATTTGGCAGGTACCGAACATTTCTGGTGCCACGCATGATAGGATTGGCACAAAGAATATGATCGAAACGGGCAAGCATGGTATTGGTAGAGGCACAATCACCCGGATCTACCCTCCTTGTACTTTGTGTAAGATATTTAGCAAAAGATTGCGGACTGCCAGCCCAATCCCCTAACTGATTGGGAGGATCATTGAACTGAATTAAGGTATCCGCAGGTTTTATCATTGCCTGAAAACAAGCTTCATTGGAGTTCTGCGTATTAAAGTCGCCCAACATAATATAGTTTCCGGCACTCGTTACATGGCTACTTAACCAAGACATGGCACCACCAATTTCCGTAGCCCTCTGAGATGCACCCGAAGAACCAGATGCATCGTGCACCACAATAACATTTAAAAAAATTGTGTCTTTGGTGGTAGCTAATGAAGGACTTTTATAATAGAGTTTGTGCAAATTGATGTCGCTGATGCTGTTGTCGCCACTGTAGATGGTGGTGGTACCTACATAACCAAACTTGGCGGTTTTGTAATATAGGGTATTCACTTTTTTATACCCCGAAACATTGGTATACAGCGTGTTGGCATAACACCCTTTACATACACTATCCATTATTGAGCGTTGCATGGAGTCGGAAGCTAAGGTTTTGGGACTACCGCTAAACTTTTCGAAACATACCACATCGGGTGCTTTTTTATATTTAAGTATCGTAGCGAGATACCCATTTTTTAGGGGTGAACCTTCTGTTGGGCAACCAGAAGTGGAAGCATACCCATAATTATTGATGTTATAAGTAAAAACGGAGACTGTATCCTTAAAGCTTTGTTGGGCAAACAAAGAAGTAACGGTACCTAAAAGAAAAACAAAAGAGATAATAATGCGTCTCATATTATAATAAATGGCACCGAAAGTAGAGGGACAATGTTAATTGAATATTATTATATAGAAGACTGTTAGATGGTTAATGAAACAAAAACACCTTCTCCCTTTGTAACATATACTTGCGATTGTGTTTGTACCGTCAATACAATTCCCTCTACTTTTATTTCTATTTCATAATAGCTGCCAAAGAAGCTAACGCTTTGAACCACCCCTTTTACAGATAAGTCTTTGGGGGATTTGGTAATAATAAAATTCTCAGGTCGGATAAAAAGCCCTTCTCTTCCTTTGGTTTTATCCCTTGCTCCTAGTAAAGCTTTAGAAATAGAAGAAGGTAACAAAGTGTATTTACCAAATAACCCCGCCACATACTCGTTGATGGGTTGTTTGTAAATGATATCAGGAGTAGCTTGTTGCACAATAGCGCCTTCTTTTATTACAATAATGGTATCTGCCCAAGAGAGTGTGTCTAATGGGTCGTGCGACACAAGGGTACAGGTAATATTGAGGCGTTCACTAATTTCCTTCAATACACCTTTTAATTGTGTTTTGTGCAGCATGTCTAAGTTAGAGAACGGTTCGTCTAACAAAAGAAGTCGTGGTTGAGTGAGCAATAATTTTGTTAACGCTACCCGTTGTTTTTCGCCGCCAGACAATTGGTCGGTACGGCGCTTTAATAGATGCGTAATCTTACAGGTAGCATAAAGCTGGTGCGCAAATTCGTCTGTTTCTGCTAATGCATCTGGTAGAGGGTTGGCATAAATAAGCACCTGTTCCACCGTAAGAAAGTGAGGTAATGCAAAGTCTTGCGATAAATAGGCAATGCCCTTATGCCCCGGAATCAATTCTTCCAGAGGTCCTTTTACGCGGGTATTTTCAAAAAGAACTTTACCAGCATCGGGCTGTGTTAAACCAGCAATAATCTTTAATAGGGTGCTTTTGCCGCTTCCGGTTTCGCCTGCAATGGCAATTTTCTCCAGCTTCTTTTGGTTAAACCCTATGTTAGTAAGGGCATTTTCACGTTGTTCTTTCTTTTCAATTCCAATTACTTCTATTAAAAACATGGGGCGAAAGTAGCACACTGAATGTACTTGCGTTGCTAAACCACTAAATTTACTTTTGCTGCCTTCATACTACTCTAAAGTAGTTGTAGGTTTGTTAAAGCATAATTAGCAGGTAAAACTTTGGCACTGTTTTGATACATTTACCACCTAGCCACAAAATATAGCATCCATTTGAGTTGAATTTTTACATTTTAGTATTAAGTTATAAGTATTTAAACCCTTTTTTAACGCAATACTTATTACTTACAACTTATTACTGCCTTTTTTCTTAACTTAAAAACAAAAAGATGCCTTTAGCAAAGATTATTTGGGTGGATGATGAGATGGAGAGCCTGCAATCTCAAAAACTATTTCTAGAAACCAAGGGTTATGATGTAACTACTTTCTCCAATGGGTTTGATGCCTTAGATTACCTTAAAGATAATATAGTAGATGTTGTTCTGATTGATGAAACAATGCCGGGCATTACTGGCTTGCAGACATTGGTGAAGATAAAAGAGATAAACCAACAAATTCCCGTTGTATTGATTACAAAGAATGAAACCGAAAACCTGATGGATGATGCTATTGGCAGTCAGATTGCCGATTACCTGATTAAACCGGTTAACCCCAATCAGGTATTGTTAAGTCTGAAGAAGATTATAGACAATAAGCGGTTGGTTTCAGAAAAGACCACTACTACCTATCAGCAACAGTTCCGCAACTTGTTTACGGCACTCAACAGCAATCCCGATTTTAACGACTGGATGGATATTTACAAGAAACTGGTGTATTGGGAGTTGGAGATGGAGAAGACCAATAGCCCTGAGATGCAGGAGATATTAGCTTCGCAAAAGGAAGAAGCAAATACGGAGTTCTTTAAATTCGTTAGTAGAAACTATACAAAATGGATGAATCCAAAAGGAGCAAGTGTACCCATAATGAGCCACACCCTTTTACAAAATAAAGTGTTGCCATCCTTAGAAAAGGGAACACCCTTATTCTTTATACTGATAGATAATCTCAGATTAGATCAATGGAAAACGATTCAACCCATATTCGCAGAAAGCTTTAGGATATTGGAAGACGATACTTTCTATTCTATCCTCCCAACGGCTACACAATATAGCCGGAATGCCATCTTTAGTGGGTTATTACCCATTGATATAGAAAAGCAATTTCCACAACAATGGAGAAATGATGATGAAGAAGGAGGTAAGAACTTATTTGAAGAAGGGTTCTTCAGAGCATCGCTAAAGAGATTAAAACTAGACAACCTAAAGGTGAGTTATACTAAAGTAGTCAACCACCACGATGGACAGGTGTTGGTGAATAACATCCACAACATGCTGAGCAACGACCTGAATATAATTGTCTACAACTTTGTAGATATGCTGAGTCATGCACGTACAGAAATGGAGGTATTAAAAGAACTGGCAGGCGATGAAGCAAGCTACAGAAGTGTTACTAAAAGCTGGTTCGAACATAGTCCTTTACACCAGGCATTGAAAAAGATTGCAGATAAAAAAATTAAACTCGTAGTTTCTACAGACCATGGAACTGTGCGGGTAAAGAAACCAAGTAAGGTAATTGGTGACAAGCAAACCACCACCAACCTCCGCTACAAGCATGGACGTAACCTTAACTACGAGCCCAAAGACGTATTGGCTTTCCGTGATCCCCGCGAAGCAGGGTTACCTGTTCCAAATGTAAATTCTTCTTATATTTTTGCAAAAGAAGATGGGTTCTTGTGTTACCCCAATAATTACAATCATTTTGTTAATTATTACAAGAACACCTTCCAACACGGTGGCGTTAGTCTGGAAGAAATGATTATCCCTGTGGTGAAGATGGCGAGCAAATGATAATAGTTTCAGGTTACTAGTTTCCACCACCTGAAGCTTGTAACATAAAAAAGAAGAATGAAATTTAATCAACAAACCTTACAGAAGTTAGAGGCTATACTATCGCAAAGCGATTACATAATTCGTTATGAAAGAGGTAACTTTCAAAGTGGATGGTGTTTGTTGGAAGCAAAGAGAGTTGTAGTACTCAATAAGTTTCTGGACATAGAAGGGCGTATCAATACGTTGATAGATTTAATCCCACAAATAACCATTCATTACGACAAATTAACTATAGACAGTCAACGATTATATGATGAGATAAATAAGGAAGTTATTATTTCACCTGATTCTCCTTCTGTATAAACTAATTCTTTACCTAGCTTTGAGCGGTGAAAAATACCCCCATAACAATTACTTTTCTTGGCACTGGCACCAGCTCGGGCGTTCCGATGATAGGTTGTAAATGTGAGGTATGTACATCTGAAAACCCAAAAGACAAGCGTTTAAGAAGTAGCATTCTGGTAACCTCCTCTACTACAAGTTTTGTAATTGATACTACGCCCGATTTCAGATATCAGATGTTGCGCATCAATAACACTAAACTAGATGCGGTTCTGTTTACACACCCCCACAAAGACCATATTGGAGGGTTGGATGACATTAGACCCTTTAATTATTTTCAGGGAACCCCCATTCACATTTATGCGAATGCTTTAACCGAAGGATGTTTGAGAAGAGAATATTATTACGCCTTCGAGGAAAAGAAATATGAAGGCATCCCTAACATTATCATGCATACCATCGATGAGACTCCTTTTATGATTGGCGATATAGAAATTGTTCCCATTTTAGTTTGGCATTTAAAAATGCCCGTTTATGGATATAGAATTGGTGGGAAGTTTACCTATATCACTGATGCGAACAGAATTGACGACAACGAAAAAGAAAAGATAAAAGGAAGTGATATATTGGTTTTGAACGCTTTAAGAAAAGAAAAACATTTATCGCACTTTACATTGGGAGAAGCCATTACAATAGCCCAAGAATTGAAAATAGAACAAACATATTTTACACACATCAGCCATCAGCTTGGTTTGCATACTGCTATAAATAATGAATTGCCTGATGGGATTTGTTTAGCATACGACGGACTCACAATTAAAATGAAGTAGCTGCCATTTTAAGATAAACCATTAAGAATGGCTATCAAAAAGGTTATCAATGATTACTTCAGTTTTTCTAGAAAAGAAGGAATTGCTGCTATTATTTTATCAGTATTGATAGGTGTTTTTATTGCTTTACCATATATCATAAATAGTAAAAAACATAAGCCCTCCATAGATCAAAAGCTTCAACAGGTAGTTACTAAGATGCAGAAAGGTAAATTTGATAGTGGTTATCATCATAAAGAATATTCTACTAAGTATACGCCATATCCATCCGAAGAGAATACAATTTTTAAGCCTTTCAACTTCGATCCTAATTCGGTTGATGAAGCTGGTTGGCATCAACTTGGTCTAAGAGATAAAACTATACATACAATTCTTAATTACCGAAATAAAGGTGGTCAATTTCGCGAAGCAACAGATATCAGAAGGATATGGGGGTTACGACCAGAAGAGGCTGAAAGAATTATACCTTATGTGCATATTCAAACTGAATATAAAAAGAAGGAGTACGGTCCTTACAAGCCTACTGTTATTAAACCCATAATTGTAGACATTAATACTGCAACGCTGGAAGAATTAAGAATAATACCTGGCATGGGTAATGGCATGGTGTATAGAATATTGAAATACAGGGAAAGATTGGGTGGTTTTATAAGTATTAATCAATTAAAAGAGACCTATGGAATTAATGATTCTTCATTAGTATTAATGCTTCCTTATCTTAAGCTCAATTCGCCTGTAATAAACAAGATAAATATAAATACCGCAACAGATTACGACCTTGGTGGGCATCCTTACATCAGTAAAGAAGTTGCAAAGGCAATTGTTTTGTACAGAATTCAGCATGAAAACTATCAATCTGTGGAAGAGATAAAGAGGATAGTCTTCATAAAAGAAGCGTTATACCAAAAAATTGCACCTTATCTGACTATTCAATAAAGAATGAACCATCCATTGTCTTAAAAGCAAAAGGCTGCACACTTTAAGTACAGCCTTTTCTTTAATAATTTTAGAGCGTAATTTAGTTGATATGATAATCTTTTAGTTGTTCAGATTGGTTGATATTTATGCCTGCTAGTGGAATAGAGACAATAAAAGTATACTGAATTTGACCAATTCCTTCTGCATAGTAAAAATCCCCTCCACCAACTCTTCCACTGAGAAAAGGTGATATTGATATTAAATCCAGTGTAACATGAACAACCTTGGTGTAGGATTTACCTGCAACAGTTATACTTGTGTCGAGACTTGAAATGGTATGTTTAAATACAATTGGAACTTTTTGATTGTAAACTGTTGCAAAAGAAGTATCATTCCATGAACCACCAACAGGAATATTTTTTACGAAATACTTTTCTTCAACATCTGGGATTCCGTTTAGGTTAGCAAAAATTCCTCTTCTAAAACTACTGTCTGAACTACTTCTGTATAGATATACATGTTGCTTAATGCTATCACTAAGAACCTTGTAATGTGTAGGCGTTTTAATGCTGCTATCCGAATTATAGACATTAATATTACTATCTGCACTTAAAACGGTAGATGTATAGTTGGTCACTGTAGGAGATACAGTAGAAGAATCTATTTTAGTATATTTCCAGTAGTTACCTATAGTAAGTGGGAAATAAGGATTAGTGGGAGTTGTTGTAGTGCTTTTCTTACAACTTGCCATAACCAATATACATAACGCTGCTGTTAATAATTTTTTCATTTTAGTGTTGTTTAAAATTGTTTGTCTATAAAGAATAAGATAAGTTTAAATTCGCTGCCTACAAATATCAGTACCTTTCAAATTAATAAAATAAAATAATTATGGACGTTTGGAAAAATTATCAAGAAAACAACAAAGATCGCTTCCTGTCTGAGTTATTAGACCTGTTGCGTATACCAAGTATCAGTTCTAAAAGCGAGCATCAGCCAGATATGCTTATTTGTGCAGAAGCTATAAAAAAAAGATTGGTAGAGGCGGGTGCAGAGGTTGTTACTATTTTTCCAACTGAAGGGCATCCGGTAGTTTATGGCGAAAAGATAATAGACCCAACTAAACCAACCGTTTTAGTTTATGGGCACTATGATGTGCAACCTGTAGACCCTCTTAACCTTTGGAATAATGATCCCTTTGACCCTACCATAATTGATGGAAAAGTTTTTGCTAGAGGATCTGCCGACGATAAAGGTCAGGTATATATGCATGTGAAGGCCTTTGAAACATTGCTTAAAACAAATACCCTTAATAATAACGTTAAGTTTATTATTGAGGGAGAAGAAGAAATAGGTAGCCCCAACCTTGCCACTTTTGTTAAGGAACACAGAGATTTATTGAAAGCAGATGTAATACTAATAAGTGATACTTCTATGTTGAGTATGGAAAATCCTTCCATAGATACAGGCGTTCGTGGACTTAGTTACATTGAAGTAGAAGTTACTGGTCCAAACAGAGATTTGCATAGCGGAGTGTATGGTGGTGCAGTGGCGAATCCGGCTACTATTCTTGCTAAACTGATCTCTGCTTGTCACGATGAAGATAACCACATTACAATTCCTGGCTTTTATGATGATGTAATAGAGGCCTCCACAGAAGAAAGAGCCAAGATGGCACAAGCACCTTATAACGAAGAGGAATTTAAGGCAGATTTAGGCGTTGACAGTTTGTGGGGAGAAATAGGTTACACTACCAACGAAAGAACTGGCATCAGACCTACATTAGAAGTAAATGGTATCTGGGGTGGTTATACGGGCGAGGGTGCAAAAACAGTGCTTCCCTCTAAAGCTTATGCAAAGATTTCTGCTCGATTAGTTCCTAATCAGTCTTCTGCGAAGATTACCGAGAAGCTAATTGCTTTCTTCAAGAGTAAAGCCCCAGCAGGTGTAACCGTAAATGCTTGGGAACACCACGGTGGCGAACCCTACTTAACACCCATAGATAGCATTGCTTATAAGGCAGCTGAAAAGGCAATTACTACTACTTTTGGCAAAGCCCCTATCCCAGTTCGCGGTGGTGGAAGTATTCCTATCTGTGCTTTGTTTGAGCAGGAACTAGGTATTAAGATTGTATTTATGGGCTTTGGTTTGGATAGCGATAATCTTCATAGTCCGAATGAGAAGTTCGACTTATTTAACTTCTACAAGGGTATCGAAACGATTCCTTACTTCCACCAGTATTATACAGAATTAGCTGAGAAGTAGTAAGTAATAAGTAATAAGTGGTAAGTATAAAGTAGGAAAAGAGAAACTTACTTAGGATAGAATTAACTTAAAATATAAAATTTCTAGGTTGAATACAACAAACTATCAGATAAAGCTAGCGCATTTTGAAGGTCCTTTCGATTTGCTTCTCTTCTTTATAGAAAGGGATGAACTGGATATTTACAATATCCCCATCTCTAAAGTTATGACCGACTTTCTCGACTTTATCCACTCTCAAGAGCAGCTGAACATCGAATTAAGTAGCGAATTTATCTTGTTTGTATCCACGCTTATGCGCATCAAGGCTAGGCTTCTTTTACCTCGTAAAGAGATTGACCCTGATGGCAATGAAATTGACCCCCGCAAAGAACTGGTTGATAAAATACTAGAATATAAACGTTTTAAAGAGGCTTCTGTGAAGATGGCAGAGATGGAAGCGGAACGATTACTGATGGTAAAACGTGGAAACCTGCAACAAGAACTTACTGCCATTGGAGAAGAGAGTGGTGAAGGAACAGAGATTCAGGCCATAACTATGTTTAAGCTGATGAAAGCTTTTGAGAAAGTAATGGCAAGGGTAAATGAACGTCAGAATAAACCCGTACATACGGTTGTTCGATATAATTATACCATGGATGGAAGCCGTGAACAGATGCTTGAACTAGTGAGTAAAGAAAAGAAAGTGGCCTTTGAACAGATATTCGAACTTTGTAAAGACAGAATACATGCACTATTCCTCTTTTTGTCTTTGCTAGAACTCTCCCAACAACGCTATATGACACTTCTCATTGGTGAAGGAAGAAACAATTTCATCGTAGAATGGAATGATGAAAGGGAGGAAGAGATTGTGGTAGACTTGTGAGGTAAGTAATATAAACAGCTTTATTAAGTGTAAAGGTGTAAATTAGTGATAGAATGGTAGACATTTTATTTTCTAATTTACGCCTTTTTTTGCTCTTATAAATGCCTCTAGAAGTAATTCAAAAAGGATAAGTGTGACTCCAAAATGGATTTTAAATAAGAAATAATTTTTTTAGAACAAAATGCTACATAATTTAGCATTTTTAAAATATAGAACTTATGATAGATGATAATTATTATCAATCCATTTATGCCGGAACAAAAAAATTTAATCAAGATGATATACAAACTGCTAATGCTACAGGTTTTGGTGCTGCTGCAGATGACTATGCCGAAAGGGGGATTGACCTAAATGAGCAACTAATAATGAATAAGCCTGCTACTTTCTTTTTTAGAATGAATGGAGATGCGATGCAGGAGGCAGGGATATATCCTGGGGATATTTTGATTGTAGATAGAAGTATAAAGGTGGCTTCAGGAAAAATAGTTGTTGCTTCGGTAAATGGCGATCTGGTGGTACGATATTTTAAACAGACAATGAACAAACTTTGGCTGGAACCTGCCAACAGCCGCTTAGGAAACTTGGCACTTGAGGAGTTTACAGAATACAGACCATGGGGGATAGTTACCTGTGTTGTACACCTGTTAGATCCTGTACTTAAGACCTTTAATACTCCAAGAAAGCATAAGAAATGATAGCTATACTAGATTGTAATAGTTTTTATTGTTCTTGCGAAAGGGTATTTAGACCCGATATAGCAGAAAAACCTGTCGTGGTATTAAGTAACAACGATGGATGCATTATTGCCCGCAGCGATGAGGCAAAAGTAATTGGCGTGGGCATGGCTGGTCCTTATTTTAAAGCAAGGCCATTGATAGAAGAATATGGGGTGGTTGTATTTTCCAGCAATTATAATCTATATGGTGATATGAGTTGGAGGGTGATGGAAACCTTACGGGTAATGATGGGAAAAGAGAATATAGAAGTGTATTCGGTTGATGAGTGTTTTATAAATCTAGCACATATACCTACTACAAGCCTGCATGAAGTAGCCCTTAGTCTTAAAGAAACGGTGGAGATGTGGACGGGCATAAAGGTGTCGGTTGGGGTTGCTCCTACCAAAGTACTAAGCAAGGTTGCCAACAGACTGGCTAAGAAAAATAAGGTGATTACCAACTGTGTATTGGTACTAGATAGCCCAAGAAAGATAGAGCAAGCCCTACAGAAAACGTTGGTGGAAGACATATGGGGTATCGGCGGACAATATGCTGAAAAGCTAAGGAGAGAAAATATTCTTACTGCCTTCGATCTAAGTAAAAAGGATATACAATGGTGTCGGAAAAACTTAGGGGGGGTAGTAGGAGATAGACTACTACGAGAACTGAGAGGTGAAAAGAGCAGGGTAATGGAAAGTCCATTAACTGAGAAGAAGATTATTGCTACTACCAGAATGTTTGGCAGCCTTGTTACTGATATTAATAGTATCAAAGAGGCAGTAGCTACCTATACTACAAGGGCTGCTGAAAAACTAAGGCGACAATATTGTGCAGCCAAAACAATAAGTGTATTTGTTGTACCTAAAGAACAAGACTTTGGGGCGCATTTCCGGCATGGGCCTAGCATTGGCAGCCATATCAAACTGGTTAGAGCTACATCACTAACCAATGAACTGATAAAACCCGCAGTAAGTTTGGTAGATAAACTATTTGAGGCAGGACGCTCTTACAAAAAAGCTGGCGTAATGCTTAGTGATATCGTATTAGATAACTCCATTCAGGGCGATTTATTCCTTCCTAATAATAAAAATGAAGGGAGGTTTCTGATGGATATGATAGATAACATCAACTTCTCTATGCGCGATGATATATTGAAGTTTGCTGCTAGCGGTACTAACCGCAACTGGAAAATGCAAAAGAACTTTCATAGCCCACGCTATACAACCAGATGGGATGAACTACGAACCATAAACTAATATTTAAAACAAACTCCAGGCTTTTTTTACAAACGTTGGTTTCTTTAAATCTAGACCGCAGGTGGTATTCAGGTTATCAACCATATAAGCCGCTAACTCTGGAAAAAAGGCTTCATCAAGCAAGTGCATAAAGAAATAAACCTCTTCTATCCCTTCTTCAATCCAATATTCAATTTGCTCAATCCATTCATCTATCCGCTTATAATCTGTTGGATGAAGGCTGTTACCTACATATCGTATAAAAGTTTTTGGTATGGTTAGTTGCATATGGGCACAATCTCTTCTGTTACTAGTATCTGTTATAATTGCACCAATTTTGTGTTCCTGCAAATAAGAAAATAATTCGCTATGCAAATCTGTATTACTAAACCATTCTGGGTGTCGAATCTCTAAAAAGAATTGTAAAGAAGTAGGTAAAGATTTAAGGTAGTCGAATAATTCTTTTTTTCTCGTAGTATCAAACGTTTCACTCAATTGAATGAATATGGGTCCCAATTGCTCTCCAAAAGCAGACAACCCTTCCAGAAATTCGTTTGTAATTTCTTCTTTTCCATAAAGGCTTCTCTCGTGAGTGATGCCTTGATACATTTTTGGGCAATATATAAAACCAGTTCCTTGAGTTTTTTCTGCCCATTTGGCAATTCCTCTAGTACTATATACTTTATAGTGTGTTGCGTTTAGTTCTATACTATTATAATGGGTTGCATAGTGTTGCAAATAGTCTCTTTCACTAGTTTTTGGCGGATAAATTTTCCCAACCCACTCACTTCTACCCCATTTAGAACAACCTAAATACACTTTGGGAGATGCAACTCTCTTTCCAGAAAGGATTGCTTTATTTGAAGGGGGATTTTGTGGCAAAACAAAATCGATGGTTTTCAATTTACTCTCAGGCACACGTCCAAACTCCATCTTTTACTTATTTGGTTATATAAACGGATTAATATTTTACAAAAATACTTTGGAGAGATAAATCAGTTGAATATTATTTATTCACAAATTAACGCCACTCCCTTATCTTCATTTCTTAAATCTAAAAAATGTTTATTACAAAAAAACTTCCTCAAAGAAAATGTATTGCCCTGATAGCACACGACCATAAAAAAGAAGATATGGTACAATGGTCGGTTCACAACAAACAGATGCTGGCAAAACATGAGTTGTATGCCACCGGAACAACCGGCAAATTAGTAGAAGAAGCACTAGATAGACCTGTAAAGAAATTTTTGAGCGGTCCACTTGGAGGTGATCAACAAATAGGTAGTCTTATTGCAACAGGTGATATTGATATGGTTATTTTCTTTTGGGACCCGATGGAAGCACAGCCACACGATACCGATGTAAAGGCGTTGTTGCGTCTTTGTGCTGTATGGAATATCCCAATGGCTTGTGATAGGTCTACTGCCGACTTCATTATTACTTCTCCTTTTATGAGTGATGATTATGAAGCCATCATACCCGATTATTCTGGTTATCTAAAGCGGAATATAGCAGCTGAATAGCTGACCGAATATTTGAAGGAACACTTTTTATTGTTCCTTCAAATGTTCTGCACTTGCTTCAAGCGCTTCATAAAAGTCTTCGCCATATTTTCTGATGAGGGGTTCCTTCAGGAAAACATATACAGGTACTTTTAGTTTTTTTCCAAGGCTACAAGCCGCAGAACACAAATCTTGACGTGGTTCATAATTTACATATTCCACATCGGGGTCTTGTTTACTCTGCGAAATACGGATAGGAAAAAGATGGCAACTAATTGGCTTTTTCCAACCAATCTTTCCATCATTATATGCTTGCTCAAAACCACATTGTATTACGCCTAGTTTGTTTTTATAGCCATATACACACAAACCACTGTTGATGGTTGGCGTTACCCAACCAAACTCTTCGTCGTATACATAGTTGCCCTGCTTTTTTATTTCCTTTTGCCCTTTGGGCGTTAAGTATGGTGTTACTGTATCTAGATATTTGTCTATCTCTGCTTTTTCCCAATCTTCCAAGGGTGCACCTGCAACACCATCTTCACAACAACCTCCTTTGCAACTCGTTAGGTCACATACAAATTGCTCTTCTATTACTTCGTCGCTTATTAGTTTATTGTCTATTACTATCATGAAGATATTTTTTAGCTTAAATGCCTATTAATAATTAATAATACCATTTGTTTTGATACTCTTCACTATGGCACATTTATATACTTATGCAACTGCAAACTAAGTTCCCACTTAGGATTCGATTTTATGTAATCAATTATTAAAGGAGTAACAATTGAGGCTTTATCCCATTCAGGTTGTAAATATAGTTTGCAAGAAGCAGATACTTGTGCAGCATAGGTCTCTGCCCATTCGAAATCATGCTTATTAAAAATAACAACCTTTAATTCGTTTGCAAAAGGGATAACTTCAGGCAACGGTGCCTTGAATTTTTTTGGAGATAAACATATCCAATCCCAATTGCCACTTAATGGCGATGAACCCGATGTTTCAATATTGGTTCGGAATCCTTTTGCTTTAAGGGAGTTCGTTAATTCATCCAGGTGATGCATTAAAGGTTCACCACCCGTGATGACTGCAATAACATTATGGTTGACCGTTAACCGTTGACTGTTGTCCGCTGTCTGTTGACGGTTAATGGTTAACGGTAAACTTCCTAGTGCTTCCTCTACAATCTTAGATACCGTATATTGGGGGTGCGTAGCTGCATCCCAACTATCTTTTACATCACACCAAACACATCCTACATCACAGCCTCCCAATCGGATAAAATAGGCAGCACTTCCCTGATAGTAGCCTTCACCTTGTATCGTGTAGAAGCTTTCCATCACCGGAAGTGTATTTGTATTTTTCATGATTGAATTTTACTTTTACTTACAACTTATTACTTACAACTTACGACTATGCTTCAAACTCATACCCAATATCCTTTCTATAATTGATTCCTTCAAAGTGAATGTTCTTTAGTATCGAAATAGACTGTGTAACCGCTTCCTTTATGCTGTGTCCCTTGCTAGTTACCGTCAAAACGCGCCCCCCATTGGTCACAATAGTGTCCTCATTATGTTTGGTGCCTGCCTGGAATAGCAATGAACTTGCGGGCAGCGGGACATCTAACCCTGAAATTGGGATATTCTTTTTATAATCTCCCGGATAGCCTCCACTTACCGCTACCACGGTTGCAAAGTATCCGTCAGCGAAGTTGATATTCGCATCTTCCAACGTTCCATTATCCATTGCAGCAAAAAGACTGAGTAAATCGGTCTCTAATCTAGGCATCACTACTTCGGTTTCGGGGTCTCCCATCCTACAATTGTATTCTATTACCTCTGGGTTGCCGTCTACATTCATCAATCCAAAAAAGATAAACCCATTATACACCAATCCTTCTTTTGCAAGCCCTTTTACGGTTGGGGCAATGATTCTTTCTTCTACTTTTTGCATAAATGCAGTATCCATAAATGGTACAGGCGTTACACAACCCATCCCGCCTGTATTTAAACCCGTATCCCCTTCACCAATTCTTTTATAGTCTTTCGCATGACCAATTATTTGATAATCCACGCCATTCGTCAATGCAAAAACACTTACTTCTATCCCTTTCAAAAAGGCTTCAATCACAACTTTGCTACTTGCTTTGCCAAATTGCTGGTTGATAATCATTTCTTCAAAAACCTGTAAGGCATCTTCGTGTGTTTCACTGATTACAACCCCTTTTCCGGCTGCCAATCCATCGGCTTTTAGTACAATCGGTAAGTTGTGTTGTTTAATGTAGGCAATTCCTTCCTCAAAATTCTCTTTCGTAAATTCAGCATAGGCAGCGGTAGGTATATTGTTGCGGTTCATAAACTTCTTTGAGAAAGCCTTACTGCCTTCCAACTGAGCCGCTTCTTTAGATGGTCCAACTACAAATCCTTTCCAGCCGTTTTCCGTCTTTGCACGCTCCATGAAGTCGTAAATTCCGTTCACCAATGGTTCTTCGGGGCCAACCACCAAAACATCTATTTTATTTGTCAGGCAAAAACGCTTTATTCCCTCAAAATCATGCACGCCAAGGTCTACAATGGTACCTACACTTGTAATTCCTGGGTTTCCGGGTGCTATATATAATTGATTGCAATGATGACTTTGGGCTATCTTCCAAGCGAGTGCGTGCTCTCTTCCACCACTGCCCAATATTAGTGTATTCATTCTTAGATGCTGTTTTTATTGTGGCTGCGAATGTACGAGAATCCAAAGGAAATGGTTAGTGATTGATAACAAATACACTTGACGCTGATTGATGTAAGATATATGAAAAAAGTAATTTTTATCTTATCTTAATGTTTAAATAAATAAATCAATTGTTATTTGCCCTTATTTTGCAGCTACCATACTGCTTACATATAACTTAATAATGAAAAAATTACTAGTACTTATACTTGTTTTGTCCCTTAAAATGGCATCTACACAAGCGCAAACACCCGAACCTACTTTTTTAGGTAGCGATAAAGGTTTGAGAAAAGAAGAGATTCTGAAGCTTGAAATGAAAGACGATCTTAAAATTTATGATAAGCGTTTTGATTCTGTATTGGTGATTCAAAAAGAGTATCAAGCCAAGATAAATCAAGTGCATCTAGATAAAAAATTGACTGAAGACTCCCGACAAAAACGCGAAAAAGATTTGATTGACCAGAGAAGGAGGCGCTTGCATAACGCTGGCCTTGACGATGCTGCCATAAAACGCGTAGAGGATTATTATACACGGAAAGAAAAGCAACCGCAACGATAAATCACCTAATTGGTTGCAACTAATTATCACTAATAAAATAAATTCGTGTTCATTTGTGATATTCGTGGCTAATAATAGGTTGAGGGCTTGCCACTAATTACACTAATTTTCACTAATGAAGCAAATTCTTGTGTATTAGTCTTATCAGTGGCTAACAATTAAACTAGTAAGATAATCAATTGCCCCTACTTAATATCTTGGTAAACCTTTTCACGTCTGCCAAGGGGTTTATCGGTGCATCATGCAGTATATTTTCTGTTAATTGATGGGCAAAATACGGTGCTAACGAACATCCTTTTGTTCCCATCCCATTCAAGATGCCCATATTGGTATGTACGGGATGAAATCCTACAAATGGTCTCCTTTCCATATTGGCAGGGCGTTCTGCCGCAATATGATCGACTATCTTATACGGTAATTTAATCCAGAATTTAAGCAATTCTTCCACTTTTTCTCTGAAAGCTGCGCTTGGTAACAGGTCTTTAAAGTCCCATTCGTAGGTAGAACCTACCCACCACAAATTTTCTTTCCATGGCACCAAGCTTAGTCCTTGTTTGAAGATATTGGTACGTGGAAGCCCGTCAATCTCTACTATTACTGCTTCACCTTTATTCTTTGCATAGGGTAATAGATTGAAATAGGGGCTATCAAACCCTTTTGTCCCGTCACAGAAGATTATTTTTTGAGCAGAAACGTTTTTATAAGTCGTAAGGGGTGAGTGGTGAGTGTTGAGTTGTGATAAATCAAATACTTCTTCCCATAAACTTTCCTTTTCAATCAGTTTTTGGCGCCATCCACTCAATAACAGGTGTACATCTATCAGGTAACACGGGTTTATTTCGCCGGCTCCAAAGTTGAAATTAAAATATTGTTTCAAGCCCGGTTCATCAGCCGGATAGCGCAGATATTTATCCTCAACGGGCTGCCTTTCTGCAAAAGCAAGCTTCATTTGTGGGGTAGGATGAAAATCTATAATGTTCTTTTGGCTTATCAGTTCCAATCCTATGTCATTTCCGATATGGGTGTATGCCTCTAATGCAAAGGGAAGTAAAACATCAATCATCCAGGTGCTCACAATCCGCCTTCCGGTTACCGGGTTGATGACGCCACTTGCAACTTTGGAAGCTGTATAGGGCTGCACGTCGTTTATTACCAATACTTTCTTGCCTGCCTTTAATAAGTTCCAACTTAAAAAACTTCCCGATAAACCCTGACCAACTATTATATATTCTACTTCCATAGTGTGTGCAAAGAAACGCTTCGTATGTAATAAATAGGATGATTTATGTCAAATTGAATGTTCTCTCTCTAAGTTTAATCCATTTTAAACTAATGAATCGTCATTTCGAGGCACGAGAAATCTCATTTTGATTAAAAAGACTATTTCCTACCCTAAATCCGCTCAAAATACTCAATGAGATTTCTCCTATCGTCGAAATGACGGGTCGATTGATTGTTCGGACGTCATTTCAATGTACCATCAATCTATTTTACCCTGTTAGCATTGTTCTTTTAAATTACTTCTTGGCAGTTATATTTGCCGGAAATTGTAAACAAATATGTTACAGGTAAGTGTGCTGAAGAATAACCCTACTTGGGTGAAGGAACGGTTGAGTGTTAAGAATTTTAAACAAATAGACCTTGTAGATACGATTGTGGCATTGGACGATGAGCGTAAATCTATCCAAGTTGGGTACGATAATGCACAGGCGGGCATCAATTCGCTGTCTAAAGAAATAGGCAAATCGATGTCTATTGGAATGATTGACCAAGCAGATTCTTATAAGAAACAAGTAGCTGAATTTAAGGAGCAAGCGGCTGCATTTTCGGAGAAATTAGTGATTGTAGAGAAGAACTTGTATGAGGCACTCGTTCAGTTGCCCAATTTGCCTGCTAAGGAAGTGCCTATTGGTAAAACACCCGAAGAGAATGTTGTTGTGAGAGAAGGGGGAACTATTCCCACTTTATATGGTGGCGCGGTGGAGCACTGGCATCTGCTTGACAAGTATAAATTGGTGAATTTTGAGTTAGGAAACAAAATTACCGGTAGCGGTTTCCCAGTTTATACGGGTAAAGGCGCCAAGCTACAACGTAGTCTCGTACAATACTTTCTAGATTTTAATACCGATGCAGGTTACCTCGAATACCTTCCTCCCTTTATGGTGAATGAGCAAAGTGCGTTTGCAACCGGACAGCTTCCCGATAAAGAAGGGCAGATGTATCACGTTACAGAAGACAAATTATACCTGATTCCTACTGCGGAAGTGCCTGTAACCAACGTGTACAGAGATACCATTTTGAAGGAAGACGATTTGCCGGTAAAAATGACTGCTTATAGCCCCTGTTTTCGTAGGGAAGCGGGTAGTTATGGCAAAGATGTTCGCGGATTGAACAGGGTGCATCAATTTGAGAAGGTAGAAATAATCCAAATCGTTCATCCCGATAAAAGTTATCAGGTGCTTGATGAAATGGTTGCTCATGTAGAGAACTTGCTGAATAGTTTGCAGTTACCCTACCGCATTTTGCGTTTATGTGGGGGCGATATGGGCTTTGCGAGTGCCATTACTTACGACTTTGAAGTGTATAGCGCTGCACAAAAGCGCTGGTTGGAGGTAAGTAGTGTAAGTAACTTCGAAAATTTCCAGACAAACCGCATGAAGTGTCGCTTTAAAGATGGCAATAGCAAAACGCAGTTGGCACATAGCCTCAATGGAAGTTCTTTGGCGTTGCCGCGCATTGTTGCCTGCCTGTTAGAAAACAACCAGACTGCAGAAGGGGTGATACTTCCACAGATATTACACAACTATTTTGGGGGAGGGATTATTAATTAGGATAAGTTATACGTTGTAAGTTGTACGTTTTTGAGTTGTAACTAATACAATGCATCTCAAAACATACAACTTACAATGTTTTAGCTACAGCCTTCCTGCTTTTCCTCATACTCAATTGCGGCCCTTCTGGGTGTTTTTGGTCAACAATTAGTTCTTGACGACGAGGGTGTATCCTAACATCCATTTCTTCCATAGGTATTGCGCCTAATAGTAGACCAAGATTTCCTGGTAGCACCATTGCACTACAAATGGCGGTTCTGTTTGCAAACTTCACGAGTATTGGGCCCACAACATCATACTCATTTATCCTTCCATCAGCCAAAATTGCCTTTCGCTTTTCAATAAATGTTAGTACTAGTTGTTCTTGCAGCGATTCGTTGATGGCCATTTCATAAGCACCACTATCCACCATCATTTCAATCTTCACTTCCCTAATTTCTTCCTCACCAATTAGGTTTCGTTTTGCCATTCCCATATCCACTGCGTTAATCAACGTTATTTCTGCATAAACTAATCCCATAATGTCTATTTGTGTAGATATAATACAATTATTTAGGGAGGGGACTTATTAGTTTTAGTCTTTATTTTTTCGGTTGTGCTGATTAATCCTAATTCCTCAATTCTCTATAGATAGTTATTAAATACCCATTGACCGTAATTCTTTTTTTTTGCTTATAAGATACCTTAACTTCTAAAGGGGCAAAAAAGCAACAAAGTCCCTATAGTTTTCCTTCTGATAAAAATATTTATTTGGATTTTTCTAAATTTTATCTGCGCTAAAATCGGATAGCTATAAGTTGGCTTTTTTAAGGACAGGCTTTAATGCGGTTATTGACCTATTGTAGCAATAAAAAACACTTCGAGGTGATCAGGCTCGAAGTGTTGGGTAAAACTTTTATATTGTTTTGAGGAGCACAATTGCAGTTGTAGTCGTTTCACCGAGCATGAACTTGGTAGGAATGACTTGCGAAATATATCCTTTTGCTGCATACGTAACATTGTAGGTGCCGCCAACAAATTCTTCTATCTCGGCGATGCCTGAGATATTTGATATAGCCTTTTTGGTTTCTGTATCTAAGACAATTTCTACGGAAGCACCTTCTATTACTTCCCCCAAAATATTGGTAAAAGTGGTGATGAGGGCCGTG
>CAISCV010000215.1 GCA_903883945.1 uncultured Chitinophagaceae bacterium
AATCCTCAACTACTTCAAATACAAGCATTTGCTTGATTTATTCTCTTTCAACATAAAATATTATGCTTTTAATCGAAAAACCTGCTCAAACACTTGTCTTTTTTGTATTTGAGACTTTCGTAATGAGTCTATTGCGAAATTTAGGTTTATTTTATTTCTTAGCCTTCCGTCCATATTTTCTGTAGATGAGGTACGCAATCAATGCCAAGAGAATCAATCCCCAAAGTCTGACGATAGAAACGATGATTGTCTCTAGCATATCCCAACCAAACTGAAGTGATTGGTATACTTTGATACCAAAGTTTGGTTCGTATTCCTTGGTACTTTTATTATTGCAAATCAATTCTCTTTTAAGTGTCTGTTTCTGGTAGATATTGATGGTTATGGTACTAAAACTCACCTGATCCTGCAAAGAAAGGTTGGCAATTTTTGCATTGTCGGACGCTTCTTGTTTGCTTAATAATGTTTCTTCGGCAGTAGTTGTCTCAGCCAATTTCTTCCCTTTGGTATCAATCGCGTTGGCAACCCGCGCTTCGTTCTTCGCCACTCTCTTCTGTGTGAGTTCGTTGGATAATAGTTGTAGTGCAACATCGTCTGCCTTGATGATCCGGTAATCTAGATAGTCGATATTCTTTGCTATTTCCTTAAGGGTAGAATCTAATTTGTTGTTGGGAACGCGTATGGTCATGGTGTTGGTTACATTATAAAACGTGGTTTCCAATGTTGAATCCTCGCTTACTTGGGTGCTAGAAGTGTTGTCGATGGTGCTTACCAGGTTGGTGTAAGTAACAAAACCGCCTTGCCTGTTCACAACGTCTTCGATGTAGTAAGTGGCTTTGGCAACATCTTTTACTTTGAACTTAAGGTCGGCAGTGCGGACGAATTTCCTTTCGGTATCCTTTTTACTGACTACTGCCGCCGAGGAAGAAACGGGGGATTCTACACTGTCGGTGGCAGTTTTGTAGTTATCTACTTTTGTGCTGTCGGCTGTTGAAGGGGCATAAGAGTTGCCACTTTTGCAACTAAAGAATGAAAAGAAAACGACGAAGATGGGGATGATGGGTAACGCTTTCATGTTTATAATTTTTGGTGACATCTATTCATACAGGGAGTCGTAATAAGTCACCAGTAGCAAATCATAATAGTTTGCAAAGGTTATTCACTGGTATCATAGGGGGGTTAGAAACTCAGTGGGATTGATGCTTTGAGGTTTGTTTCTTGTTTATTTTTTTCGTCTAGTTGGGAATTATGAAGAAATTGATGTGTTTTATTTGAGCTCTCCTAGGGTTTATTTGAGGTTTGATGCCTTTAATTTGAATAAGGGTGCCATTTATTTGAAGTTGCCTGCTCTTTATTAGAAGTTGGGTGGGGTTTATTCGTGTTCATGTATGATTTATTGTCGGTCTGGTGGGGTTTATTAAGATTCATGTATGATACATTGTCAGTCGGGTGGGGTTTATTTGAAATTTGGGGTGTATTTGGCACAAAACGCGATAAAATGGTGAGTTGCTACCAATATTCCGTTCCTGAAGGAACTTTTGGGGTTTGGTTGGTGGGAGATTGGGGGGAAGGAAGTAGATTTGTGGGTGAAGAGGAAACAGCAAACAAAATAGTTGAAAATTATTCCATTATGCAAAACAAAACATGGTTAGGTATCCTATCCCTTACAGCTTTATTTATTCTTTCTTGTAACTTGAATAACAACAAGAAGCAGAATAATCAGTCAGATAGCTTGCCCAATCAGGTGGGCTTGAAACCTAAAGGGCTTTTACTTTCAAATAGTATAGTACACGCTTTTTCTGACCCAATATTGAAAGATACTTTCAAACTATTTATTAGAGGAGGTTCAATTGTTAAAGGCAATGTCTTATTTGAGATAGTTAGTCATAATAACAAATTGATATACCACGAAACCTTTGCTGCCAATGAATTATTGGAGGATGATTACCAAGACTCAACAATCAAAATAAAAGAGGACAGCATTACAAGAAGGTTTAAAGACTTTTTTGGAGAAAGCAACTTCTTGATTCCAGCAACGTCTGTTGATAGTTCCTATGAACTTGAAATTATAAAAGATAAAGATTGGGATGATATCAAGTCTGACAATACATCGATTGGGTTTATCTATTCACATTTTTATGAGGGTGCGCAAGCAATTGCTTATTCCAAGAAGAGAAAAAAGGTAATCATCTATTTTTCAGTTGATTGATTGGGCGCAATTAGAATTATGGGTGGCGTGGGATTTAATTGACTAATAAAATGAAAAAGCAACTGCTGTATTTGTTGAGTATTATTTTACTACTTAATTGCTGCTCTAGTAATACAAATAGGAAAATTGTATTTCAAAAGCTAGAGATGTATCTAAGTGCCTTTGGTGTAGAATCAGATAGTTTTCCTTCGATTGATTCGTATATAGATTTCGTAAATGACTCAGGTATTTGTAAAAGATCTTATTACAATCCAGCTATTAAAGGGTCTACATATAAACTATCTGATTCCGAAATAAAGAAACTTTTGCAACTTTTACAAACTACTAATTTGTCAACATTAAAGGAAGAATACAAAGGGGAGAAAGATAGAATACCAGACCAACCAACTTCAGATATTACAATTTATACTACCCGAAAAGACTTCACCATTAAAGACTACGGTTTGGGTGGCAATTATCCTCTAAAAGAATTGTATAAAACAGTCTATAAATTATATTAAGATTCTCATTTCATCTTTAATAAAAAAGATTATTAATCAGTTATCAGCCACTTCGCATGGTGCGTGAGGGATTGCAGTGGAAATCCTTTTTGCTGCCTTGGGCAAAAAGATTGGAACGAAAAGCCCGACCCCTTAGGGACACGCCCAAATTAGTGAGCAGTGAATAGTGAACAGTGAACAGTGAGGAATGGTTAGTGAGGAATGGGGACATTGTTCGGTTAGATTTCTCGTGCCTTACAATGACGAGGCCTATTTTCGGGGGGGATATTTCTATTATTACAGGGGCATAGGCTATTTTCGGGGAGATTTCTCCTGCCGTCGAAATGACGCTCACTGGGGTTGGAGTCGGTTAAACTAATAATATATTAATTTGCTGTGCAAATGAGACGGATTAAAATCCAATGTCGTTTAGTTAAGGGAAGTTGGATTATTACATTTGATTTTATTTCTATAAAATAAGGGTTCCCTTGTTTGAGTTAAGTGATTGATGGAAACACTTTCACAGATTACAGAC
>CAISCV010000216.1 GCA_903883945.1 uncultured Chitinophagaceae bacterium
AAAACCCCTGATGAGGTACCCGTGGGTATTGCCTGGACCAAAAAACATGTTGTATTCATAAGTAATGGCTATATGGATAAGTACGGCAAGAAGGTTCCTTTAGATCCAATGTATTATGGAGGACTTAAACTAAACCGTTAACCATTATCCAAGTAGCAGACCGAGCAGTCATGTGTAGATTATTTGTTGTGGAAGAGACATTCTATTTAATTTGTTGAGGAATTTACCAATTACAGCTCATTATAACCAACCTTCCATAATTGCTTTTGCTACCAATTCGGGCGTATTTTTTAAATTGTTTCTTTGAATCATATTTTTACGATGCGTTTCTACTGTTTGTTCTGCTATTTTTAGTGTGGCGGCAATCATTTTATTAGATTCCCCTTTGATTATTAGCTGTAGTATTTCTTTTTCTCTAGTGCTTAAGTACTCTTGGATTTCAACTAATTTCTCACTCGGGTTAACATCAATATAGGATGGGTTGCCCTCTAGTCCAATAAACGACAAGGTAGGTTTACCAGTTTTTTTTAGATGCGAGATATCTGTATCTAGCCCCAAAGCCTTTTCAATACCACCATCCGCATACTGTTGTATGGTTAATGACTGATGCAATATACGCACATAGGTGCCATCCTTTTTCTCCATCCTAAAATCATAGCTTATTTTGTACTCAAAAACCTTGTCAAAGGGGAGTTCTTTTAAGAAGTGTACAATCGCATTTTCGAAATTGATTACATACGGTTGGTCTTCTGGGTGAATTTTGGTAAAAAGCAACTGTATATTCATTTCGGAGGGATGATAGCCTAGTACGGTTTCTACATGATCACTAACGAGGTCTAATTCGGACGTGTTTACATTAAAAACATAATAATAGAAATTACCTACTTGAAAAAACTTTAATAGTTTTTGATGAATCTCTAGATCTAAGTTTAAATTGGTATAGTCGTTTTCAGCTTCTTTTATCACACCTTGCCATACCTTAAGTACGGTGTTGTAGTAGGATTTGTTATCCATGGTTGTTAAATCTTTTACAGTAAGTTACAATTGTATAAAATTGAATCGTAAATGTAAATAACCACATTTAGTAGATATCAAAATTATTAGTTACTTATTTTCAATTAGTTGTTTTCAAGCGAGTTAAACAAGGTTTCTAATGAATAGTTGTACTAATTAGGCAAAAAACAGTAACTTTTCTTATTCTATAACCATTTTAATAAGACCAATACCCGAAAAGTGGTATTGACTTAATGTGGAGATTAGTTGATTTTCGCCCCTGTAAATTAAAATAAAAAAGCAGGTAAAATAGAAACGCCTCCTCTCATTAATCATTAAATCCTATAGATACCCAAATCAAATGAAATTGGGATTAGGGAATGAAAAAGAGACTAAAGAATGGGGCTATTAGTTAAATTGAATTGAATGCAATAGAAAATCACCCTTTTGGGTGATATTTTGAATAGATAATATTGTAAATTTTGCATAAATGAATTTTGAAAAGAATTAAAGCAGGAACAAAACTTTGCTCAATGATTAAAATCAAGTATATATTACTACACTCTGTTCTGTTTTTATGTTGTGCTAACTTATCTGCACAAACCATTTATACCACTGTACCTACTACAGTAGCTACTTTTTTACGTACGCCAACCGATATCATTCAATCCGGTATGGGTAACGCAGGTATTGCGACAGAAGCAGTAGAATATGCAACATTAAATAATATTGCAAAAGCTCCCTTTTCCAAGTCAGTGATGGGTTTTGGAGTTACATACAGTCCTTGGCTTACAGATATAGGTGCAAATGGTGCATTTATTACCAGTCTATCTGGATTCAAGCAACTGAGTAGCGAACAAGCTTTTTCTTTTGCCTTTATATATAATGGTCTTGGGAGAGCGCAATTTGCTGATGCAAATGGCAACAATCTAGATGAATTCAACACTCATGAGTTATCATTCGAAGGAGGATATAGTAGGAAGTTGAACGATAATATGGCATTAGGGTTTACGTTTAAATATATAAACTCTGCTTTGGGGAAAGGTACTGTTAATAATGTCACCTACAAAGCAGGTGATGCAGTAGCTGGCGATGTGTCTTTTTTATATCGCTCTGAGAATTCCTATAATGATGTTTTTGCATTAGGCGTTATATTAAGTAATTTAGGCAATAAAGTTAGTTATACTAGTAATGGAAGTAAAAGCTTCTTGCCAGCCAATTTGGGTATTGGAGCTTCCTATAAATTTAACGGCGACGGCAAGACCTCCATTACAATTGCTGGTGATGTAAATAAATTATTGGTTCCTGCAATACCAAAAGTTACAAACCATTATAAGGATGATTCAATAGCAATGGTGTCCTATACCCAAAAGAGTGTACCATTAAGTTGGGTAAACTCGTTCGCAGATGGCAGTAATCAACTGTCTGATTTACATGTTGCTTGTGGGCTGGAATACGGGATAGCCGAAAAGTTTTTTTTTAGGTTTGGATATTCTTATGAAGGCAAAAGTGTTGGCGGAAATAAATATTTCACGACGGGCTTAGGGGGGCATTTTGGTTCTTTTGGAGCAGATGTAGCGTATGTAATTCCAAGTGGAACAGGGCTTAATCGTAGCCCTTTGGCAAATACAGTGAGGCTAGGAATTAATATATTACTTGGCAATGATGACAAATAAACAACCATTTTTTATTAATACTTAAATACAACAAAAATGCAAAAAAGCAAACACTTCTTCTTCGTTCTTCTCATTATGGCAATTGCGATAAATACCATTCAGGCACAGGTAGATATCAGTAGTATGGGTTTTAGTTATTCTGCGTTAATAAGGGATACCGCAGGGCATGTACAACCAAATAAGCAAGTACAGCTTCAGTTTTCAATTTTGCCAACAAACACGGCAATAACACCTATTTATACTGAAACGCAGTTGGATACAACTGATGCATTTGGTTTTGCGAATACAACCATTGGCAAGACTAATCCAACTGCTTTTGCTGCTGTAGACTTTACAGCAAGTAATTATTGGGTATTAATTCAAGTATATAACACCTTTACAAGAACCTATGACATTGTTGCCAAACAACCCTTGCAAGCAGTACCCTATGCCAAGGTAGCTTACAAATCTATTTATGGAGGAGTGCCAACTGGTACTATCGTAGCTTATGGTGGCGACAATTCGGGTACACCACCAGATGGTTGGTGGTGGTGTGATGCTAGCACCCAATCTATTACTGATCCAAAATTTGCTAATTTATTTAAAGTAATTGGCACATTTTGGGGTGGCCCATCACCAACCACTTTTCAGATACCTGATTTGAGAGGAGAATTTTTAAGAGCAGCAGATTTAGGTAAGGGTAATGACCCAGATGCTGCAACAACTCGTAATCTTTTCCCAGGTGCTAGCTTAGCAAGTAGTAAAGTTGGAACTTGGCAGGCAGATGAATTCGCAAGTCATACTCATAATGCCAGAATAACCTCAGACTACATATTCCCTTTCCAACAAGGCGGAATGGGCATACAAGCCAATGATGGGCAACAAGTACAATTTCAAAATACAAATAAATTACAAGTTCAAGTTGATGCTACTGGCGGTAGTGAAACACGCCCTAAAAATGTATATGTAAACTATATTATCAAACTATAAATATCAACTATGAAAATATGGATAAATGGCTGCCTTTTAGTAGTATGCTTTCTGCTACTTGGTACGGTAAGTGGGCAAAGCTTGTTTAGTTTTTCGGGTAGTAGTGGCAAGGTAGATAGTACCCTTACTTTTAGCTTCTACAATCCTTTGGCTGCTGGTAACGCAATATTACCGGGCGATAGTATGGTACACTTTATAAACAGTGGCCCTATGCAATTGTATGTAGATACAACCAATAATTGCAATACTACTACTGCGGCATCTTTGGATATTGATAGCATACCCCCACAAACAATTTTTTACAATACCCCCCGTTCTTTTTTTGTGCGCAGTGCAAAACTTTCAAAATTGGGGTATGCAATAGATACACAGTATTACTACGTAGATACAAGTATTATCAAAGGGCGACGCCCCTTGGGATCGGTATTATTCAACCGTTGCCAATATTTTAGCTATACCACCAATATAGATACACTAAACTTTTATTTGAGGTTTGTAGTAAAATCAAAAGCAAGTGGTGTTGCCGATACCTCAGCAGCAGTACTATTCAACGTAGTGCCTGCCTTGCCTTTCGAAACTTCCACTTTTGGCATTGGAGGGCAGCATAACCTGCCCGATTCTACCGATCCAGCTTACATAGTGCGAACAACCTCATGGCATGATATGGTAATGAACAATAATCTAGATCAACCTAAGTCTAAAACATTCAGCTATTCTGGTGTATCTATTTTGATGGATGCCAATAACCTAGACCTTGCCCCCTTGAGCTATAATTTGACTGGAAAGTATAGTCCGTTTTCCAATTTAGATACACTGAATATCTATGCAGAAACATTGACAATTGCAGATGGGTTTCAGTTCCCGGGCACCACCATTAATATTTATGCCAAGAACCTGATATTTAAGGATGTAAATGGTAAACATGCGTACCTATGTACAACTCCTTTGCAGAATATTGTTGGTTATCAAGGTACTGGTGCGGCAGAAACAGGGTTGAATGGCGGTGACATTCATTTGCATATCTTGAATTATTATGCAGATCCTGGAAAACGTTTGATTTCAACTGGTGGTTTAGGGCAAACTGTAGAAGGAGGGTATTCTGGACAACCTGGCGCGGGTGGTAATGGTGGCAACGTTACGTCAACCCTAGATGCAAGCGACTTCGTTTTTACCCAAGCTGCTTTGGGGGGTAGCAATGGTAGCTACGCGTTGGATACCAATTACGCTACTTGGCTAAGTCCTAACTTTTTTAAGATAGTAGTTAATTATTACAAAGATGCCTTTTATAATGGGCTAACAACTCCTATCAATAACAACCTAAGATGGTATAGCAACATTTTTGATAATTACAGCAAAAAAGGAGCTTTTAACCAATTTTCCACCCAAGATATCAGAAGTTTGGGACAGTCTGTAAGAGAAGTCAGGCAAGTATTTTATAATCTGGCAAACAACCTCGATTATTTTGGTAATCCGGCTGGTTGGGTGCCTATGTTGTCTTTTGAGGTGTCGGCTGATGTTTATCAATCGGAAGTAGACCATGATATGAATATCCTTTATCTGCAAGGTTTAATTAATTCAACCAATTCGTCGCTAGAAAGCAGGGTTAGTGCTTTGAATAGTTTGGCTACCGAAGCTGCTCATTTAGTTAAAAGCAATTTGGCTACTTATAACAATATTGCTACAGTGGTTATCCCCGATGAGAAACAACAAATTGCCAATAACAATGCAAAGATTGATAGCATAAATGCTGCAGTAATAAACCTGAAAGCACAATTACAAGCGCAGGCACAAAGTAAGTATGATAATGAACACAGTACGTTTGGTGAAATAATGGGAGGCTTACAAACAGTTTGCAGCATGATACCTACGCCTTACACCGAAGCTGCGGCTGCTGCATTAAGCCTTACTTCCAAAGCAATAGGAGGAGACTATGAAGCTTCATTTGATAATGGACAACAAGTTGCCAAAAATGTTGCATCTTTAGTAGGCCCTGTTGTGAATACGTTTAAAGCTGTTACTGGTGATATTGGTACTATTGCAGATAATTTATCTAGTGGTGTATCGGATATATCAGACAATTTAAGTTCTTTACAGAGTGATATCAGTTCAAAGAATTTTGCAGGGGCAGCTAAGATTGGTGGGGGTATCAAAGATCAGGTTTCTGGGCTATATAATAGTACCAACGAGGAGATAGATAGTATCACAACATCTTTAAACAACGTTCAAAATACATTTAACAATGTGATGCATGTTAGCAATGATGAAGTTGGTTCCATTACGAGTCAATTACTAACAAGCAGCCCTGTTTATGCCGAATATCAAGAAGAAATAAAACAAATTCAGGTTGCACAACAAGAACTAGCCCAACAGTTACAGGCATCTACACAACAGATGCAAGTGGCACAAAACAATGTTTATTCAAACTTAGACGCTGAAAGCAATTTTAGTTCTGCTACTTATGATGCTAATGCTGCTATAAACCATTATTTGTCTATTTATGCGAATGATTTGGCTGGAAAAGCAATGGAAAGATTAAGGTTGTATCATTATTATATGATTAAAGCTTATGAATATAGAACATTGACACCATTGAATACTAATCTAGATTTGAGCAGTATTTCTAAACAGATCCTGGCGTTGTTGGATAGTTCAAAAAACTCAGCAAACAATATCAACTTGTATACTTCTGCTTTGGCTGCTGTGTATAAACAAGAACTAACTAATATCGCTGATAGTATCTATAACTATTATCAGGATAATAAACCTGCAAAAACGATTACATCTACCTACCGATTAAGTAATGCAGAAGTAGCAACATTGAATAGTGGTGGAGCAATCACATTGAATTTGGTGCAAGATGGCGTTTTTCCTCCCTCTGAAGAAGATATACGTATTGTAGGTTTAGGTGTTAGTAAGATGGTTTTCAAGCCCATTCCTTACAATCAATTAGGTAACGTTGATGAAGTGGACTTTAATTTTGGTTATCCCAACTATTCAAGATTAAAGAAGAATGGAATTATTTATAATTTTAATAATTATAACTTGAATACCAAGAATCCTATCAGTTGGACTTCTAGGTACGACTTAAATAGTCAGACATTGAGTAATGCTCAAACAAGCGCGCAAGACAATTCAATGATTGCTTCTTTGTTAACAACGGGTGGTCACGTCCCCACTAGCGATGCGGATGTTTTACTTTATTCTCTGCCCGCAGCTTGGGCTGATATAAATCTATCAATGAGTCATTTTAGCGACAGTTCCGATTTAGTAAAAGTTGATAGTGTTTGGATTCAAGTGAATTATCAATACGAGCCTAAGCCTGTAAACCAGGTGAATGTTGAAATTAATTCTGTCAACAAATACTTTGCCCCCACCTTTCAAATTAATAGGACTGATAATAATGGCAACCAATCTGGCATTGGCGATGTTCACAGGGCTTATACTCTATCCTCAGGTAATTTTGTTACTGCAACAGCACCTAAGCAATTGGGAGTCTATAAATTTGATTCTTGGACAAATCAAAATGGCACACCTCTAGTATTCAATTCAGATGTAGATACCGTCAAAGGAACAAATGGAGGTAAGAATAAGCTTGTTTTCTCCTTAGCCACAGACCGCTCTTACAAGGCAAAATATGTATACACGGGTGCTAAATTAAACTTGCCTGATACAGTTTTCTTAGGAGACTCATTACACTATAACCTACATATCAAAAACACAGGTAATGGACCTTTAAATTGGAATATTGATTCAATGACTAAATGGATTCATGACACTGGAAGTGTAAAGGGTGCAAATGACACAACCATCTCATTAACTTTTGATAAGAAACCAGATTCTATTATTAATAAAATAGGCGTGCTTGATGTAAGTTCAGCTTTAACAGAGTCCTTCCATAACTATATCGTGTTTGTTCAAGGCCCTCGCTTGGCAGTATTGGATACAACATCTACACCAAATGACAGTTCGGTTCAGAATGGTGGCAATGTAATAATCTTAAATGGTGACTCAATTAGGGCGGTTTATCCTAATCCAACTGTTACAAGTAATATATATATTGCTTTTGTAAATCCATTAACATCCAATGCCACTATAGAAGTTGTCAACAGCAATGGGGATTATGTAATGACCGGATTGATGGTAGCAGGCTTAACAACCTACAATCTTGATGTGTCTAGATTGACTAATGGTAATTATTTCTTGAAAATATTTAACAGCACAGGGTTGAATACAACAAAGGAAATTATGATACGACGTTAGTTATCTATTAATGTTAAAAAAGAGTACAGTACTACGAAAGTAAAGGCTGTACTTTTTTTATATACTTCTTTCTAAAAAAAATTTCGCATCCCTTGTTATTTCGAATGATTCATCTGACGCACCAGAAACAAATGGGAATGCCCCCCCCGTTACTTTAAACGACTCCAAACACTGTTAGCGTCATTCTTACGATAGGAGACATCTCACTGAAAATTGGGCACGTCATTGTAACCAATCAACAGGGGCTATGTTTGCAAAACATTGGGCAAAACAGTTTCTGTCCCGAATAATTACTATAATTTCCAATAATTACCTTTCTCAATCCTTAAAATCTTCCCTTTCGAATAAAAAGTATATTTGAACAAATTTTTTTAAGGGGCTAATCTACGCAGATATCGAACTAGTAAACGGAATGGAACTAGAAATGGCGCGTCGTGGTTTTATTGACAAGGATGAAGTGAAAAGAATGCACCTCAATTTATTGATGGATACGGGTAGTTATATGTTGGCAATCAATGAAAATATACAAGAAATCATGCAGTTTCCTGTTGTAGAAACAAAAAGGGCACAATTAGCTAACGGGCAAGTAATACTTTGCAATGTTGTTTCTGGGGTAGAACTTAAATTTAAAAACAGAAGGAGTCATTGTAGTGCAATGGTTTTGCCCGGCGATTCCGAACCTTTACTAGGTGCAATACCCCTTGAAGAAATGGATGTATTAATCGATCCGCTGAGGCAGGAACTAATTGTAAATCCCGAACATCCCGATATGGCTGTATTGAAAATGAAATAGTCTTAAGCATTAAAAAATTGCTGTTAGCTTTATCTCAATCGCAAATGCTAGGCTTTTCTTTCAGCCGCCTATTGTTAATCAAAATACCAAAAACTTCGCTTAATATTACATTGAAAGTCTTAATTTCTATTTAAACCGCCAACAACAGTACCTATAAGTACAAGTCTTTCACACATTACGACTAGAGCAGTATACATTATTTCCACAATATAGGGATGAAATTTCCTGTAGGTCGAATATATTATGGAGGCCTGAAAATAAGCCCTTTAGGGAAATTTGAATTTTTAATTAAATAGCGTGTATCATCACCACACTCACCACCACAGCCACGCCATCTTCTTTGGTGAATTCTACAATATTCTTTTCATAATTGAGGTGTGTAGCCTCTAGTTCGATGTCGCCAAACAGAGAAGTGTTAAGGGAGAAATGACCGAGTGAATCGGAAAAAGTACTGATTTTAGCTCCGACGATACGCACTTTCACACCAGCCACTGCCACACCCAATTCATCTTTTACAGTACCGGTTACTACCGATAAGATACCTATGCTGGTGTAACGGATGCCCCACAATCGTCCTTGATCTCTTCGTTCTGTTTTTGAAATCATGCTATAATACGCTTCTACTTCATCCCACACTTTGGTAATAATATCTTTTATTTCTGCTATTTTAAGTCTCAAGCTAGTCGTAGCATTCGTAAGATTGGTTTTTGCGTTACTAATAGCAATTATGATAGGGCTTGCCGTGTTGTACACAGGTGTATATTGCGCAATAGTGGGCGAACTCATAGCAATGCCCCCTGCAGCCTTGCGCAACACATCTCCACTAAGCACGTTAGCTGCTTGGAGAAGTAATTTATCATCCGTATTAATGGATGGCATCTTGCTTTTGTTGGTGGGCAACCCATAAAAAGCCCTGGCAGAGGGAGGAATTGTTCCAAGATTATCTATACAATTGTTTAATGTGGTGTAATAACTTGTTACAAAGCTTTTCAAAAGCTCTCTTTGAGGTTTTGCCAGTTCTATGGCTAAACGATACAATTGTTTGTTTACAAGCACTTCGGTGATGCCCTTGTTGTATTCGCTACTATCAAATAGCAGGCGGTCGGCGGTTGCTGCAGAAATAATAACTATGCCAACAGGCAAGTTGCTATATTTAGTAACTGCTTTGTTCATTGCATTTTGACGACCAATAATAGATTGCGGAAAACTTCTTACAGTGCTCATGATATTACGCTTTGTAGATGATGAAAAAAAGATTTAATAAAACCCAATTCAAACAACCATCGCGATATCCCTTGCTGCGGCTACACTTTGCTGGAGTGGAGTGGTAACCTAATAAGAAACGATAATTATGCAGCCTATATGACAAATAGGATG
>CAISCV010000217.1 GCA_903883945.1 uncultured Chitinophagaceae bacterium
CCGTAGCCAATTCTGTAAAGTTGGTACCGTTTGTAGAGCGTTCTATTTTGTAGTTGGCAATATTGGTTTCGCCTGCCACATTCCATTTAACGGATACTTGCTTGCTACCCAACTCGCTTACAGTAAGGGTGATGTTTTTAACAGGCAATACACTTTTACCAAATACAATACTATAGCGATTTGCATAAGCAGCAGCATCGGTAGTGGTGGTGAAAGTAACTTCGGTATTACTGCCAGAAAGCAAGGTCTGCGTTTTTGTTGTATTGTCCTTTAAGTAAGCCACCAAGCCATTACCCACAAACTGACTCGCATCTAGTTTTAAAGTATAAGCAGTTTTTGCACTAAGGTTATAGAGATGCAATGGCAACACATCTGACTCTGTAGGCATGCCCCAACCATTGGCACAAAGGTCTTTGCCACTTACCAAGAAGGTGAGGTTTGCACCGTGGTTACTTATCTTGGTGCCATCTTCTTTGCCGATACTGTTGGTGAATTTGCTGTTGAAGACTGCTACGGCGCCATCTACATTCTTGTTACCTGTAAATAATCCTGTGGCAATTCTGTTGATAGCTGCTGTACCAAAGATGGCTTGTTGTGCATTGGTATTATCGGTGGCACTTTCAGTGAAAGTGAGTGTAGGCGTACCTGTTGTATTACTGCATACAAAGAAGCCCTGCCCAGGTTGTAGGTATTGCGAGGTAGAGCTCTTGTAGATATTGCTTGCTCCAATGTCGGTACCAAAGTAATTGTAGTTTTCATAGCCCGCCTGCAACACAGTCGGATCTAAGTACCAATAGCCGCTATACAGACCACTAGAGTTTACTTTATTAAAATCTACTTGTGATTGGTAGGGATTGGCAATAAAACTAAATTTATCTTGCCCACCTGTAAGTGTTGGGCTAACATCGCCTGTTACCAATGTGCCTGTAGCACCCAACGTAACTGCACCACTTGCTGTATTCACTTGTGCCCTGTAGCCTTTACCCGGTACTAAAGTGGTACTTGAAGAAAGTGTAGAAGACCATGCACCACTCGTGTAACTATAGGTTTGGTTACTTAAGTCAGCCACAGTACCCCCTGTTACACAAACGCCTAAATCTCTAAAGGCTGCACCTTGGTCTTGCGGTATATTACATTGTACAGTGATGTTCCCGTTAATAGTACCGCCTAATGGATAAGAAACAATTGCAGTACCCGTTGCATTAGAACCTAGTGTTAAGTTACCACCAGTATTTAAAGTGCCTCCCGATACTGTTAATTGATTAGAAACCGAAACAGACCCGCCCGAAAGTGTAAGGCTACCGCCAGTTACTTGTAAATTTCCAATGCTATTACCACTGCCAGAAAGAGTGAGTGTACCTGTACCAGAAGACTGTAGTGTACCGCTACCACTAAGGGCGCCACTGATAGTAAGTGAATGTCCATTTAAGTTAACACTTCCATCTAGTTGAAGAGAATTTGCAACTGCATCGCCACTAAGTACTAACTGGTGTGGGGCAGTAGATGGTATCAAAACATCACTGCTAATTGTAGGTACCTGACCTCTACTCCAATTGGTAGCATCGTTCCAATTTGTTGAAGTTGCTCCTGTCCATAAGTTATTAACTGCAAACAACTCATACGGTTGTTGAACCCCTTCGTTTGAAAACCCACTTGCATTGCTATAGTTGAAATAATCTTGCTGCCCAACGGTAATATTCGCAGTACCAGCATAGCCTGTTACATCAACTCCAGCGGTTGCGTTTGTTTGCTGTGCATTTACTTTTAATATTAATAATAGTAGAAAGACGCCTATATACTTTTTCATGCTTAATTCTTTAGTTTTAAATAAACCACACTGTACTTCATATTACACCCTGTAATGAAATAACCTTGTAAATCACTTTGCAAACGTTATAAAGTTCATGGTCTAATATGCTGACATTTAAAATTTAGATTAATACGAAATCACACAAAAGCCATCTTCACCATTAGTTGACCCACCATTGTTGCCATATGTTCCGCCTGAATACCAATACGCACCAGTTCCACCTTCACCAGTAGAACTCGGATACAGAATTGTATAGCCTGAGGGAATGTAAGTCCTGGAAGTAAGTGGGGTAACATTATAATTTAAAATCTGACCAGATTGTCCGTTAGCTCCAGATTGAATTACACCCGATCTATAATAAAATCCCAATCCGCCTTTTCCCTCTTGTGCAGACAATAAATTACCAAAACTTGTATTTCCACCATCCGTACCATTGAGTATAGAAGAATTCCCTCCAGCACCTCCTTTTCCAATTTTGATGTTGTAAGTTGAATCAGGTATTACAGAAATAGTTGATTTTGAATATCCACCATTACCACCATTTCCTCCTGCACCACTTCCTGCACTGTTATAATTAATACATCCACCACCTCCACCACTGGCACCCCATAGTTCAACTTCAACAGATGTTATACCCTTAGGGCAAGTCCATGTTGTGCTATGATCAAAACCATAATGCCCTTTTAATCCATTTATTGAAACTATACTCGATTGACTTTTGCCTGCATACAACGCATAAGCCACACTTAACAATTGTGTAGTTCCTGCAATGCCGTAGCTAGTGCCTCCTGTAGGGTCAATTTCTGATTTGATATAATAAGGTCCTGCAGTCCAATCGATAGCAGAAAATGTTCCTGACACAACTGATCCTCCCCCAATTTGTAGTGTTACCAATCCATTGGCATTGGAGGTAGCGGTTTGTGTTTCGGTATATACTGCAGTGCCATTCACTGTCCCTTGAACAATGCTTAATCGCAATCCGACGCTGTGGTTAGCTACTAGCTTACCAGTATTATCACGTATAACACTCTGAAAACTCATCAACTGTGGGGCTTGTGCCTTAACAGATGTAAAAACCATCATTGCAATTGCAAAAAGAAAGACTAAACTTTTTTTCATATTACTTATATTTTATTTGTTTTTAGTATATAGATTTACTTTTTCTTCAAGAATAGATTGTCCTATTTTTTCAAATTCTTTATTCTTTTTTATTTTACCTAAAGCAATAAATAGGTTTGCCACAGTAGGAATATTTTGAGTGACAGTTTTAGAAATATGGGGCATGAAAATGTATTCAACACCCTCTTTTACTAACTGTACTTCTTCCGAACTAATACCTTGAATTGTTTTTAATGCATCAGCAGCATCTTTGCCTATTGCAATGATGAGATTAGGTTTTATCAGATTAATCTCTGCTTTTATTATTGTCTTATTATGGCTATAAGGTTCTCCTGAGGTGTAGGTTTTATCTTTATTACTTACAATTCGTGTTTCTTTTCCTTTCTTTATAATAATTGTTTCGTAATAAATTTTATAAATATCAGTCAGATAAACAAAGTTGTCCTTGAGTAATGGCTCAATAAAATCCCAATAATCATTTGCATTTGTTTCTCTTCCTGTTTTGGTGTGCAAATCGAATACAGAACCTAATACAATTTCTTTTTCTTTTTGGCCAGAACGCTTGGCATCCATTGCCACAATCATTATTTTGTTTTTATTTTGGGTATAATCTCCAAAATAGATTGGCAAGTCGATTCCAAGGTTTGACAAGTGTTGTTTTGCTAATAAAAATTCACTGATTCCTATTAAGTCTTTCAACTCTAATTTCCCTAGAATTGCTTTTTCAGACACATCAAATGAATCAATCATTTTTTGATAATAGTTATCAATATCAGAATTGATAAAATGGTCTTGCAATATTTTCGAAATCTCTTTGTACAGAGTACCACTACAGAAGTTTGTCATTTGTTACTTTTTTCTTCCCACAAACATCCCTCACCCCGCTTTCTAAAAAAAGTTCTTTTTAGTTCTTTTTATTTTAGGGCAGATTGGTAGTGGAAAAAGTAGTAAAAATTATGTAGGTCTGTAGCGGAGGAGACCGTTTTGGTCGAAGTAAGGAAGGCTGTATTTTAGGCTCTTATGGTAAAGAAGGTCGGGGAAAAGTTTGTATTCTTCTATGAATATCTCTTTTAGGTTTAGGTGGTATTTATCTGCTTGATTGGCAATTATCAATGCCTCTGCCACACAAACAAAGAGTATTCGTCTTTCTTCAAAAGCAAAGACGGCATATTGGGTTTTGCAATAGTTTAATAACCATAATATATA
>CAISCV010000218.1 GCA_903883945.1 uncultured Chitinophagaceae bacterium
ATCATTCTTTATTTACTTCTAAGTAATAGGTAAAAAATATTAGGTAAAGAGGATGTTTTTATAACTTAAAACCTAAAACCTAAAACCTAAAACCTAAAACCTAAAACCTAAAACCTAAAACCTAAAACCTAAAACCTAATACCTAATACCTAATACCTAATACCTAATACCTAATACCTATTACCTAATACCTAATACCTATTACTTACAACATATTACTTAATTTCTAGTCCACTTTCCTTTTGTATAAACGCCAATGACACTACCCGCCAAAGGAACATCAAAGAAGGCACTGTTGGCAGATTTACTTTTATTATCCGCTTTAGTAAACGTATTCTTCCCTTCCTTAGTGAACAAAGTGAAGTCTGCCTCTGCCCCTTCTTCCAATTTATAAGCAGGTAATTTGAAAAGCTTACGGGCATTATTGGTCAGTAAATCGGCTATACGCTCAGCAGATAAGCTTTCAAATAAACTATTTATTACGGTAAAACTAGTTTGCAAACCAATCATTCCCTGTGCTGCATATTCGAACTCGCAGGTTTTACTATCCCAGTTTTGTGGCATGTGATGGGTAGCAATACAATCAATAGTGCCATCCAAAACCGCAGCCCTTAGTGCCGCCCTGTCTGCATTGTTTCTTAACGGAGGCGTCACCTTCAGGTTGGTATCGTAGCTAACCATGTCTTCATCACAAAAGAAAAGGTGATAAGGGGTAACGCTACAGGATACTGCTAATCCCTCTGCTTTAGCAGCGGCAATTAATGCTACACTTTCGGCAGTTGATATCCCCGTGAAATGTAGTTTGCTATTGGTATATCTTACTAAATCTACATCTCTTTTTATAATTAGTGTCTCAGACAATGCAGGACTACCGGGCAGGCCAAGTTGTGTAGAAATGACCCCTTCAGTCATTAATCCAAAGGCGCCGATGCTTTTATCTACGGGCACTTGAATTATTGTGCCATCGAAAGCGAGGATATATTGCAATGCTTTCAGTAATAATCCCGAAGATTGCAAGGGATGCGTTCCATCAGAGAATGCAATAGCACCTGCCTGTTGCATCTCATACATTTCAGCCAAGTCTTTCCCTTCCAGATTCTTTGAAACTGCCCCAATTGGATAAATAGTTACGGGCAATTGCTTCGCATTTTCGATGATATAACTTACTTGTGTTTTGTTTTGAATAGATGGTTTAGTATTAGGCATTACAAAAATGTGGCTGTAACCACCTGCAATTGCAGCAGCAGCACCCGACTCTAAACTCTCACGGTATTCGTAGCCAGGTTCGGCAAAGTCAGTGAAGATATCTACCCATCCTTGTGAGATGGTAAGGCCTGCCACCTCTATGGTTTCGTTGACTTCGGCATTAATATCGTCGCTGATGGAGGCAATCTTACCATCTACTACTAAGATATCTTTTATCAATCCAGAAAATGGTGAATTAGCATCTGCAATCAGTACTTTCTTAATTAAAAGTTTCATTTACGTTTCTCAATTTAGGTGCAAGATAAATGGAAAAAGGATACGTCACCTTATATTTGCAATCCTTTAAGTGTTCGGGACGTAGCGCAGTCCGGTTAGCGTACACGTCTGGGGGGCGTGAGGTCGCTGGTTCGAATCCAGTCGTCCCGACTAAAAACAGTAAAAGCTGCTTCGTTAAATGAGGCAGCTTTTTGTGTTTTTAACTTAAGTTGTTTATTTATTCCTAATTGGATTGTTTGCAAGCATTTGGCATATTTCTTTGTTTGCATCTTTTCAGGTCAAGAATGCTCCATCGCTTATTTCATTCTTCTGTCCTAGCTTTTTACTTTACTGTTTATTACAGAAATTGTATTTTGTTTCCTTATGATTACTTATTAAATATTCTAATTATTACATCACACTACCGATTCCATTAACCTATACTAAAACTTGTTTTTGTAGAAATCAGCTCTAGAATGTACAAGCTGTGACAGTTCATTATTTTTTTTGATTAGAATCAGCTCGTTTTGCTGCTATCATAGACACAGCTACAGATAATATCCAGCCAGCAGAGATAGGAATCAGGTGTGCCCCTTTCCTTAAGCTCGGTTCAAATAAGTACGCAATAATAAGCAGCGCATTACAGATTAATGGAACATACCAGATACTCTTTGGATTTAGTTTGACAATAAAAAAGCAACCAAGTACAATTATTAAATCATGAATTAGGTAGCTTTTTAACCCCGTTCCAGTACGAGGAGTCCAGATTGAATCTGTTATAACAAAAACGATGGCTGATAATATAAAAATTAATATTGCTAATAGCCAACTAGGGGCTTTTACGAAAATTGATTTTGTTTGTTTTGTCTCCATTCAATTTTATTTTAGTGGAGTAAAAATAACTATAATACTTATAAAGTTAAAATGCTAAAACCAATTGTTGCCAATATATCTCCCAATGGTATTGCGTAAAACAACGTATAGTTTACCATCTTTTTCCATGATTCTCATATTCCTGTCAGGATTCCCATATTTTTTCTAAAATTCCTGTATTTTTCTCAGGATTCCCGTAATTTTCTCAGGATTCCCGTATTTTTCCTAGAATTCCCGTAATTTTCTCAGGATTCCCGTATTTTTCCCATAATTCCCGTAATTCTCTGAAAATTCCCATATTTTTTCTAAAATTCCTGTGTTTTTCTCAGGATTCCCGTAATTTTCTATAAATTCCCGTATTCCTTCGAAAATTCCTGTACTCTTAGAAAAATTCCCGTATTACTGCCCTTATTCTTTTAATCATAGGGTTAAGTATGGCTAATGACTAAAATAATCAGGCTATTAGGGTTTGTTATATAGATTATAGCAAAATAATACAGGTTAGTAAGCAGGCATGCCTAATGTTTTGGGGCATTTATTTTATTTGTTATGTACATAATTTTCTTAGGTATCAAAATCCTGTAAACTCAAAGCCCCCCCCTCGGTTTAGTCTTTGAATCGGTTGAAACGAAAATTATTTATTCACCCATCAATAAACGCCTTCATTTTCATTCTTTTTTCTTTATTTTGGAAGTGTTGGCAGGGTGCAATCGTTGCCAATTTGGTTAAAAGTTAATTGCAAGTTAAGAAATGATTTATCGGGTAAGATAAGCTGAGATATTACCCTATCATCGCACTGTAATTAATAAGATTAAACAAAAATGAAACGACTATTGCTATTATGCCTCACGTTTGCGACCATCCGTGTATCTGCTCAAAAAGTAATTGAATCTAACGTGCCGGAAGCGGTAAAAGCCGTCTTTACAAAGGGGTATCCGGGTACAACAGGTAAATGGATAAAAGCTGGTGGTAACTATGAAGTATCTTTTGACAAGGAAATGAAAAAGATGACGTTAGTAATTAAGAAAAATGGGAATTTGGTACAAACAGAGTATGCGGTTACGGCAGATGAACTACCTAAGCCTGTGATGGAATACCTAAAGACAAATTATAAAGGTGTAAAGATTACTGAAATGGCTCACCTGTTAAAGCCAAATGGAGAAGTGCAATATGAAACGGTTGTGAAAGGAAAGGATGTACTATTTGATAAAGAAGGGAAATTTTTGATGGTAGAACAATAGTTATTTCAATTAAAATTTAAATAAACAAGTATGAAAAGGTTTTTAATGCTATGCCTCACTGTTGCAACCATCAGTGTATCTGCTCAAAAAGTAATTGAATCTAAAGTGCCTGAAGCGGTAAAAACAGTCTTCACAAAAGGCTATCCGGGTACTGCTGGTAAATGGGTAAAAGAAGATGGCAACTACGAAGTGTCTTTTGATAAGGATACCAAAAAGATGACGTTGGTGATCTCGCCAACAGGTTCTTTGGTACAAACAGAATATGCCATTACAAGTGCTGAATTACCAAAAGGTGCCGTTGATTATCTAGCTGAACTTGCAAAAGGGGTAAAGATTAACGAAATGGCACATATTCTCAAACCAAATGGCGACATTCAATATGAAGCTGAGGTAAAAGGAAAGGATATTTTGTTTGATAAGGATGGGAAGTTCTTATCTAAAAGAGAAGTAAGGTTTTGCCACTAACACATTAAGGATCAAAGAAGCTATATATAGAAAGGATTGTCAATAATGGCAATCCTTTTTACTTGAACAGGCTTAGAAGCTGTTTAAGTTAATGCACCTTATTTTATTTTGGTCAAACCACCACTTAGAAATATCTTTTTATAATGCAATTCAAAGTTCCGTAGGTTTGCTCCATGCAAGAAACTAATTTATTGATAAATACAATCCTGTCTAAACTTAAAATAGAGGCGCTTAACGAGATGCAGCAAGCATCCATTGCTGCCAATAACCAACAAGATAATGTAGTGCTACTTTCGGCTACCGGTTCGGGCAAAACACTTGCCTTCTTATTGCCAATTCTACAATTGCTCAATGCGGCCAACAAGCAAACACAAGCCTTGATTATTGTTCCTTCGAGGGAGTTGGCGCAACAGATTGAAGAAGTGTTTAAACAGATGGGAACTGGTCTGAAAATTACTAGTTGCTATGGTGGTCATAAGCGAGAAACAGAAGAGAACAACCTCATACAACCTCCTGCATTGATTGTGGGAACACCAGGAAGATTGGCTGATCATATACGTCGAGGTAATATCACGATCGATAGTATTACTACATTGGTGTTGGATGAATTTGATAAGTCGTTGGAGTTGGGCTTTCAAGAGGAGGTTTCTTTTATTGTTGGCAGCCTGCCATCCATTAAAAAGAGAATCCTTACCTCGGCAACAGAGGCGGTGGAGATACCCCATTTCTTAGGTTTAACAGATGCTATTCGCCTCAACTATCTCCCTACCGAAAAAGATACCACCAATAAACTGATTGTACAAAAAGTATCAGCACCCGAAAGTGATAAAGTAGATACGTTGTTTAAACTGATTAGCTATTTAGGCAATCGTTCTACCATAGTATTCTGCAATCATCGGGAGTCAGTAAACCGTACGAGCGATTTGTTGCGTCAGAAAGGTATTGTAAATGAATTCTATCATGGGGCTTTAGAGCAACAGGAGCGAGATAGTGCCTTGTGTAAGTTTAGAAATGGTACTGCCAATGTGCTCATCACTACCGATTTAGCTTCACGTGGGTTGGACATACCCAACATCCGGTTCATCATACATTATCACCTACCTGCTACAGAGGATGTATATGTGCATCGGAATGGACGTACTGCACGTATGGATGCAAGTGGTACGGCTATCTTGCTTTTATCCCCTGCCGAAACAATGCCTGCATTTATAGTAGAGGAAGTTGCAGAACTGATAGTGCCTGCAAATAGTCCCTTGCCAGAGAAACCTAAGTGGTCAACGTTGTTCATCGCCGCAGGCAAAAAGGATAAAGTGAATAAGATTGATATTGTAGGCTTCTTAGGTAATAAGGGCCAGCTAGACAAAGACGATATCGGATTGATTGAAGTAAAAGACTTCTTCTCCTTCGTAGCCATCCGTAAGAGTAAGGTAGGAGAGACCCTTCAGCTCATTCGCGATCAAAAGATAAAGAACAAGAAGGTGAAGATAGAAATAGCAAAGTAGTGGTTAGTGATTAACGTTTAATGATTAATTAAGCAAGTTGCAAACATTAAACGTTAAACATTAAACGTTAAACATTAAACATTAAACATTAATCATTAATCATTGGTCTACGCTTCATCAATTCTTGGTCCCTTGATGGTAATCTCCTGGTATTGCGATTTGAAGTGAAAGATAAAGGTAATAGCCAAGCCCACCATACAACCGGCCAATACGGCAATCACCCTTTCTATGGCAGTATCCCACACGTGTTTTCCTTCTTCATGCAGCATCAGAATGATGGTCGCTGCCAATGCAGACCGGATGCCTGTATCTAACTTAAATAAGTAACAAAAGGAAAGGGTGGTAACCAAAGCGATAGCCATCATCCACATATCTATGGGGGCAATCCAAAGGCATAACATACCCGAACAAGCACCTACTACATTGGCTTTGATACGGGTAACCGAAAGCGGTACCGACTCTCTGCCATCGGGGGATAGAACCAGCATAACAGATATGAGGCACCAGGCAATATCCTTGTAGTGAAAAAGTAAAGAACCACTATAAACCATGAGGGTGCCCGTAGCTACTTTAGCCGCATATATCAACAGACTCTTTATTCTTTCGGTCATATTATTCAACAATGAAAGCCGTAAAGATAAAAAGATAGGCAATTGGAATTGCCTTTAATATGGCTGAGAAGTTTAGCCTGTTGCAGATGAATAAGATACTGGATAGTATATATACCCTCTAACTGAAGGAGTGGAACAATGAAACCAACATTCAATTGAGCGTGATGGATGTGAAACTACGTTTAGATGAAGAAAATACGTTTCCTTATCATTTAACTCTCCTAACCTAGTACATTCGGATAAGCAACCTTCCTCATCAACATGCTTGGTATCTTTATCAACACAATAGATTGGCTTTTCGAACATAATCAATTAATCCAACTGACATAATCAATTAACCTAACTCACATGATCAATTGGCTTATCTAACATGATCGATTGGCTTGACGAGCCAATCAATTAACCTACCTGAAATAATCAATTGGCTTATCCAACATGATCGATTGGCTTGACGAGCCAATCAATTAACCTACCTGACATGATAGATTGGCTTACCCAACATGATCGATTGGCTTAACGAGCCAATCAATTAACCTGCCTAACATAATCAATTGGCTTACCCAACATGATCGATTGGCTTAACGAGCCAATCAATTAACCTACCTAACATAATCAATTGGCTTACCCAACATGATCGATTGGCTTGGCGCGAGAAGCAATTAACCTACCCAACATAATCAATTGGCTTACTCAATATGATCGATTGGCTTGGCGAGCTAATCAATTAACCTACCTGACATAATCAATTGGCTTACTCAACATGATCGATTAACCCAACTAACATAATCAATTGACATGGCGAGCTACACAATCCACCTATCAAGTTATTCAATTGGCGTAGTAATAGTATGAATCACACTCTGTCATTATAAACATTAACTACAGACAAAGTTCTCCTTATCACTAGTTATATAAACATCAACTGATTACTTGATCTAACTCGCGTCCTTTCGAGGCACGAGAAATCTAACCGAGGAATGTAAGCAAAATAGGATGATGAGATTTCTCCTAGGGTCGAAATGACGTTTACAGGGTTTGGAATGGCTGAAGTTGCAGCTTTCGGAAGAGTTTTATTGCACGATTGCTGTCATCCCGCAGGGATCTAACCGAGTAATAGGCAAGTGGTGGATAGTTTGGTTAGATCTCTACGAGATGACAAGCATTACAGGGTTTGGAATGGCTGAAAGTAGTGGCTTTTGGGGAGTTTGACTATATTGACTTGCTAAGTGGAAGGCAATTTTTTTAGGTTTCATTAAACACAATAACAAAAAACTATATATTCGCTGTAGAAATTAAAAATCTAATTAGTTAGATATTAACATTAAGCTCATCCATAAATTAATAAAATGAAATCTTTAAGAATTCTAGCAGTTGCACTACTTTTTATTTTCACTAATTGTGTATCTACAAACTCTCAATCAAGGTATGATTGGAAACTCCTAGGGGAAAAGAAAGCTGATTTTGTACCTGATAGGGATGTAATAATTGTCAATTCAAATCCAACTTACAATAGAATAAAGGTTCGAGTATTTGATGGGAAAGTACTTATGAAAGATATGAAGGTAGAGTTTGGTAATGGAGAAGTAATAGATGTGCCATTGAAATATGTATTTGATGAAGGTGGGTACAGTAGAGACATTGTTTTACCAGGGACAAGACACATTGCAAAAATATTTCTCCGCTATAAAACCGCAAAAACCTCCTTTGAAAAAGGTGTAGTACAAGTATGGGGAAGTAGGTAAAAGATTACTTAGATTGATTAAAAATTGATAACAACAAAATAAAATAAATGAAATCTCTTGCTACCCTAACTTTTTTACTGCTTATTTCAATTGCTTGCCTCGCAAACCCAGTTGATGATAGTACTGCAAAAGTGGTTGCTTCAAACTTTCTTATCTCAAAAGTAAATTCTAGAACCCTAAGTGCAGGTTCTGATTTGAAGTTGGTTTACACAGCTAAAAATAGTGGTATAACTTGCTTTTATGTATATAATGTGGTTTCTACTAAAGGCTTTGTAATGGTTTCGGCAGATGATGCAGCTAAACCAATCTTGGGCTATTCTGATGAAAGTAATTTCGATACCGCCCATATTCCTATTCAGGTAACAGAATGGCTGGGTGGCTATGCCAAGCAGATTATCTACATAGTTAGTAATAAAATAGAAGCGACAGAATCGATAAAAAGTAGCTGGCAAGAACTTAAAGTTCCTACAACAAGAAATAAATATGAGCTATTTGGCATTACTACTTTCGGAACTCCAGTTGTTACCCCATTAATACAGACTAAATGGGATCAAGATGCTTACTATAACTGGAATGGTTCAACTGGTTTATATAATGCGCTTTGTCCACATGATAATACAAACGATAGTACTACAATTACTGGTTGTGTTGCAACTGCTATGGCACAAGTAATGAAATATTGGAATTATCCTATTAAAGGAACAGGTTTCCATTCGTATACACCAGCTACAAATTCTTATCTAGGGTTACAATCTGTTAATTTTGGAAATACTACTTATCAATGGAGTGCAATGCCTCTCAAACTTACTTCTACTTCAAGTACCGATCAAGTTAATGCAGTAGCTACCTTAATGTATCACTGTGGCGTAAGTGTTGATATGGATTATGGTACAGATGAAAGTGGAGCATATGTCACAGGAAGAGGAACTACAAGAAATTGCGCTGAAAAGGCTTTGAAAACATACTTTAATTACGACAGTAGCTTGATTGGAATATTAAGAAAGAATTACACCAATACTCAATGGATAAATCTTTTACAAATAGAGTTCAATGCAAAAAGACCTGTAATCTATTCTGGCTCTGGAAGTGAAGGAGGTCATTGTTTTGTTGCAGATGGTTATGACAATAATAATTACTTACACTTTAACTGGGGGTGGAGTGGTCTTAGCAATGGTTATTATGAAATTGATTCTTTAAATCCCGGTAGCATTGGAGCTGGTGGAGGTAATGGGGGATATAATAGTCAACAAGCTGCTATTATCGGCATTCAACCTTCACAGAGCAAAGTAGTAAATGACATTCGTCTTTACACTAGTGTATCACCTGCAGATACTACTGTGTTCTATGGAGATTCATTAATAGTTACTACCAATATTTCTAATAGAAGCACTACTACTTTCTCTGGTGATTATTGTGCTGCACTATTTGATACAGCCTCTAAGTTTGTGGATTACATACAAACAATAAGCAGTAAAACACTAAAACCAAATAGCCACTATACCAATGGGTTAACTTTTGGTACAAACCATCGATTAAACTTTGTACCGGGCAAGTATAAAGTAGAAATATTCTACAGACCTACAGGCGGCAACTGGTTGCCTGTTTCTGATACACTGGGTTATGTGAACAGTGCCTCGTTGACAATAGTAGGCGATATATTTGATTCTCTAGTTCTGTTTGCCCCACTCAAAACGACTCCGACAATACTTACACAAGGACAACCCGATACATTTTCTTTTAATGTAGTAAACAGGGCTTCTACTGCTTTTACTGGTCAGTTTGCCGCAGCATTATATAATTTAGACGGAACCTCTGCGCAGTTAATCGGCAGGCGTACTGTAACCAATCCATTGAAAACGGGTTATCATTACACGAATCCAGTAACTTTTATTTCAAATTCTATTACTGTTCAGCCAGGCACCTACTTGTTATTGGTAGAAGACAGTGTAACAAATGGCTTTTGGCGACTGACAGGGTGTGGGAAATATACCAACCCGATTGTTGTAAGTGTACAAGCACCTGTACAGTTCCCAGACAGGTATGAGCAAAATGATTCTATCAATAAATCGTATTTGCTTCCTATTACGTTCACCAACAATATTGGCTATGCAAGTACTGCTGGTTCTAACATAAATGTTGGCACAGACAATGACTTCTACAAGATAAAACTGCCAAAGGGCTATAATTATACTATTAATCCTGTACTTAATAATCAATCATACAGTAGAACAGACAGTCTTTATTCAGCAAATGCAATCTTTTCCATGTCTTATGATAGCATTAACTGGACAGGAACTTACCAAGATACTCTACAAAAACCAATTACTGCGAAAGGAGGTCAAACTATCTATTTTCATGTTGCACCTTACTTTCAAGGGCAGAAAGGCACTTATTTGTTGGAGATTAATGTTACAAGAGCAGCTATTACCCCTATATCTCTTTCAAACATCCATGCCTTCCAACAGAACAAAGACATTGACATCAACTGGTCAACAGCAACCGAACTAAACACTGCGCACTTCATCATTCAACATAGTACAGATGGCACTTACTTTACAACTATTGGCACTGTACAAGCAATAGGCAGTGGGGCTAATGGGTATAGTTTTACAGATACACACCCAACCAATGGCATTAACTATTACAGGCTAAAGAGTGTAGATAGGGATGGGGCGGCAACTTACAGCAAAGTAGTCTCCGTTCAATTGACAATTGACAATTATCAATTGTCAATTATTCCTAATCCTGCAAAAGATATTGTGACTATTAAGGGTAATCATATTGCTTCCGTACAAGTGATAGATAATATAGGAAGGGCGGTTAAGACTGTTACCTTTAAAGATGCAACTAACCCTACTTTGTCTGTAGGAGGTTTACAAGCCAGGGTATATCATCTACGAGTTAAATCGATAGATGGCAAAGTGAGTGGAGCATCATTAGTGGTTAGTTATTAGTTATAAGTGGTTAGTGGCAAGCAAGCGAATTAACCATTTATCATTAATTATTAACCACTATCAAAAAGGGTATATTTGTAGAAATAGGTGGTTATGACAGATGACGAATTGAAAGACAAATTTGCGGAATTGGCAGTTGCACAAATAAAAACAGAAGCAAAGTTTGAAAAAACAGAAGCGCAATTTGACAGAACAGAAGCACAAATGCGGGAGACAGATGCACAAATGAAACGTACAGATGCTACCCTAGAGAGATTGGGAATCACACTTGGTAATGTTACCAATAACATAGGTAGTATTACTGAGGAGTACTTTTTTAATAGTCTGTTCGATAAACCAGTATTTGGTGGAGTAAAGTACAATAAAGTAAAAAGAAACATAGGTGGTGTGGGTTTAAATTCGGAAGATGAGTTTGATATTGTAATGTATAATGGAGACTCCATTGCTTTGATTGAATGCAAAAACAAAGCACACAAGAATGACTTGGTAAAGCTAATAGAGAAGAAATCGGCCAATTTTAGGGACTTGTTCCCTTATTATAGTGATTATAAAATTTATTTAGGACTAGCAAGCTTTTCTTTTTATCCCGAGTTGGAAGAGTTGGCAAAACAAAATGGGGTAGCTATCCTAAAACAAAAAGGGGATATTGTAGTGATAGAAGCAGAACATCTGAGGGCATATTGATACTTGATACTTGATAATTGATACTTGATAATTGATAGAGTGCATTTACTACGAAAGTGGGGCTGTACTTTTGTTTTATCAACTAACCATTTTCCAGATTTGAGCTGTACTGGCAAGGGCAAATGCAATAGCCATAATCTTATACAATGTTTTGTTGCTCATATCCAGCTTGGTTACTATGTAGTTGCCTGCATAGATGTAGACCATCAACCCCGTAACGGTGCCGATGCCACCGCCTATTGTAAAAAGGTTATATTGTAGGGAACTGGAATGCAATATTTTCCAGTCGAGCATATAATTACTCCACAATAGCCAGAAGGGTATCTGTCCCGGATTGGCAGCACTTAGCATCATTCCAAACACAAAACGATTGATGCTGTGATCTAATAATGTACTCTTTTTCTCTTCGTGATAAGTAATAATACTTCTGATGCTCATTGCACAAAGCACCACAAAAAAGGCTGCTGTTATCCAGCCAATAGCGCGAACTATAGCGGGATGTTGGTAAATGACATCCATACCTGCAAGAGACAAGCGCAGGTAAAGCATCTCTATCACCATTACGCCCCATGTAAAACGCATAGCAGGTTTCACGCCTTCCTCCATACTTATCTGTGTGGAAGTGAGGCTCATACTCCCCAAAGCTATCTGCCCGACAAAGCTGACTAGCCATCCCATAAAAAGGACTAGGAGGAAAACTATTACCATAATAAGTTTACTATTAGTGGTGGTAAAGTTTTAGGATACTATTTACTAAAGTATTAGTACTGGTAAGTATTACTAATAAACCAACACCTATCAGTACTTTCTTTACAGGGATTTTACCTACTAACCTTGCAGCAATTGGTGCAGCAATCACACCGCCAAGTATCAAGCCCAAAACATCGAACAAGGGGATATGTTTAAGAAGGATGAAAAAGGTAGTGGCACTTGCAAATACCACAAAGAACTCTGCTAAACAGACTGAACCAATTACATAACGGGTGCTTTTTCGTTTAGAAATAAGGGTACTTGTTACTAATGCACCCCAACCTCCGCCCGCAAAGGCATCGAGAAAGCCACCTGCAGATGCTAACCATCCGGCACGTTTTACTTTGTCATCTACCAAACGTTTGCTAAATGCCTTTCGAATAATGTAATAGCCAAGGTAGATGGTATAAAAGGAAAGAGGTATGCGTACATAGGTAGAATATTCTTTGGCATAAACAGCCATTGTTGCGCCTACTATTGCACCTAATACGCCTGGTATGGCTAATGCTTTAAATAGTTTTTTATTGATATTGCCAAAACGATGATGACTATAGCCTGATACACCGCTGCTGAACACCCTCGCAGAATGAACACGACTACTAACGATAGCAGGATTGACGCCTATTGCTAAAAGAAAAGTGGTAGAGATGGTGCCATAGCCCATTCCCAAGCTGCCATCGGTCATCTGGGCAATAAAACCAGCCAAACACATCAGCATAAAAGAACGGGTGTCTATATACTGAGGTATTGTTTGTATGTTAGCAACAATTTTATCGTAAGGCACATAAGAAAATAATGCATGCCCAACTATCATTAATACAAAAGCAAGTAAACACCACTTTACAATGTTCTGCCATTGTTTTTGTTCGGGTTTATCAACTTTAAGGTCTTGCTGTTTGGCAACAAGGGTTTTTGTTACTTCATTTAATGTATTGACTTTATTTTCGAAGTCGCCTTTTAGCTGGTTACGATATGCCTGCATATTATTTAGTAGTTCATCTATTTGGTCTGGTAGAATGTCGTTCATCATTTCCTTCACACGCTTAGCTATCGTAGGTGATTTGCCGTTGGTAGATATGGCAATCTTCAAGTTTCCTTTTTTAACAATACTTCCTAAGTAGAAATCACAGAGGTCTGGTTTGTCTGCGGCATTTATTAAGAGGCCTTTTTGTTTGGTATCAAAAGCAATGATGGTAGCCAGTTCTATGTCATTCACGGCAGCTATTACCAAGTCTTTATCCTCTAAGTCGGAGATGTGGTAAGCCTTTTCTAC